>NZ_BBTF01000010.1:0-97184 GCF_000876115.1 Acinetobacter sp. NBRC 110496 | reverse complement strand
GTGGTAGTAGCGATATACAGCCGTATACAGAAGGGAAGCGGCCCGCATATTTAGTTTTCTTATTACTTGGTTTTCCGTTATTTTTTTATAAACATGGAACTAAGTGTCAACAATGCCAACATTTCTGGAGTTAGCCCTGCCTGAGTATTGATTAACAGAATCACCTTTGAACTTTTATAAGCAATGCATTAATACTAGATAAAAATTAAAAAAGGAAAAGAAAATGGAATATAAGGGAAGTTGTCACTGCGGAAAAATCTCCTTTGTTGTACAGGGGGAGTTAACCGAGGCATTGTCATGTAACTGTTCGATTTGTCAAAGAAAAGGCTCGTTATTATGGTTTTTACCTACGGATCAGGTTGATATTTCAGTCCAAGAAGATGCATTAGCGAGTTATCAATTTAATAAACATGTGATCGATCATCATTTTTGCACGAGCTGTGGCATTCATCCTTATGCAGTTGGCGTTGATCCTAAAGGCAATAAAATGTATGCCCTTAATATCAGGTGTATCGAAGATTTAGATTTGGAAAGCATCAATGTTAATCATTTTGATGGAAGTTCGGTGTAATCATCAAATTTAGAGAACAAAAATGACCAAGCATAAAAAGTTAGATCCAGAACAAGTTGCAGCACTATTAGATGGATTAAAAAAGCGTTTTCAAAAAAATATGCATCGTCATAAAGACTTGAATTGGGCTGATATTGAAGATCGATTACAACAGCAGCCAGAAAAGTTATGGTCACTCAATCAAATGGAAGATACGGGTGGAGAGCCAGATGTAGTTTCATTTGATTCAAAGTCATCAGAAATTGCGTTTTATGATTGTGCAGTGGAAACGCCCAAAGGGCGTAGAAGCCTTTGTTATGATCGTGCTGCTTTGGATGCACGTAAAGAACATAAGCCCGAAAACAATGCGGTTGAAGTTGCGGAAGTGATTGGAATTGAATTGCTGACGGAAGAACAATATAAGCAATTACAATCGGTTGAACATTTTGATTTAAAAACCTCAAGTTGGGTAAAAACGCCTGAAGATGTGCGTAAATTGGGCGGTGCAATTTTTTGTGATAGCCGTTATGGCCGTGTTTTTACCTATCACAACGGCGCACAATCTTATTATGCGACCCGCGGATTTCGTGGTCGATTAAAAATATAGTTTTATGACTCGATGACCCTTTTGACATGTTTTTTTAATCTTTAATTGTGCCAAGCGCTTGCTTGGTTTCTGTGCTTTTGCTACTTTAGTGTTCATTCAGTAAACAATGATCAATAATTGCTAGGAAGCAGAATATGCACCTTAATCCTTTGTACTATAGCGAGCAGCATCTTGAATTTGCCAAGAGTATTCGACGTTTTGTTGAAAAAGAAATTTCGCCTTTTATCAATGAATGGGATGAAAGCGAAACCTTTCCGAGAGAGCTCTATAAGAAAGCCGCAGATATTGGTTTGTTGGGATTAGGGTTTGAAGAGCAATATGGTGGGATTGCGGGTACAGATGCATTTTATACGTTGTTATCTTCGATTGAGTTAGCAAAATGTGCTTCGGGTGGCTTAGCTGCTTCCTTACTGTCACATACCATTGGTGCGCCACCCATCCAACATTTTGCCAATGAAGAGGTCAAAGCTCAGGTACTGCCCAAGATTTTATCGGGTGAAAAAATTTCAGCATTGGCAATTACCGAGCCAGGAGGGGGTTCAGATGTCGCTTCACTTAAAACCAAGGCAGTGCGTGAAGGTGATTATTTTCTGGTAAGTGGTGAAAAGACCTTTATTACTTCAGGAATGCGAGCAGATTATTACTCAGTTGCAGTGCGTACCGATCCGAATGCGAAAGGCGCAAATGGTATATCCATGCTTTTGATTGATGCGCATAGTGCAGGAATCACTAAAACCAAACTGGATAAAATGGGTTGGTGGGCATCAGATACTGCACATTTGCATTTTGACAATGTCAAAGTACCTGCCAGCCATTTATTAGGCCCTGAAAATATGGGCTTTCTGGTGATTATGAATAACTTCAATATGGAGCGTTTTTTCCTTGCAGCCAGTAGTTATGGCTTTGCCTTGACTTGTTATGAGGAAGCATTGGATTGGGCTCAACAACGTCAAACCTTTGGTAAACGTCTGGTTGATCATCAGGTGATGCGTCATAAATTGGTGGATATGGCCACTCGTCTGACTACAACGCGTGCTTTACTCGAGGATACGGCTTATCGCTTGGGTAAGCCTGAATTGCAGGGCAGTGAACTGATTGCCCAGATTTGTATGTTGAAGAATGTTGCGACTCAAACCATGCAATTCTGTGCCGATGCTGCGGTACAAACACTTGGAGGTATGGGTTTTATGCGCGGTACCAAATCTGAACGTATTTATCGTGAAGTGAAGGTGAATATGATTGGTGGTGGTGCAGAAGAGATCATGAAGGACTTAATTAGTAAGCAATTGGGTTATTAAAATGATCTCCAGGAGCTTATCGTATTGGTTCAAGCCAATAAGCTCCTTTTCCCGCAGAATGAACTGCGATATACCAAATAGATGAATCCTGAGCGTAGACCCAAAACGGCAATCTTTGATGTTGCATATATTTCGCCTAAAGAATTGGCATTAGTTTCTTTTTACCTTAATAGATCCGATATTTCAACGATTAAAAAGTCTGGTATTTTTTATCGGTCCAATCGCTATTTAAAATGGCCCAACGCTCATGGTCTTTCCATTCTTTTCCACCGACACGCAGGTATTGGCGAGAGAACCCTTCTTTTATAAAACCTGCATGTGCAACAAGGCGAATAGAGGATAGATTGTCTGGTTGGATATTGGCTTCTAGTCGATGCAGATTGAGAGTTTGAAATGCTTCGTGTAAAACCAGTTGCAGTCCATGCCGCATATAGCCTTGTCCTGCATAAGGATAAAAGGCTTCATAACCTAAATAGGCAGAATGGAAGTGACCTCGGATAATATTGGAGATATTAAAGGTGCCAACAATGGCATGATTTTCTTTCAAGCAGACAAAATAACGATGTTCTTGAGCGAGGTAGTGTTCAAAATCAGTCGGCGGATAGGCCCACGGTTGATGCAGATGAATACTATTTGAGTAGGCATGTTTGATTTCAGTTAAATCACTGCGTTGCGGCTTACGCAAATAGACTGGACTCATTTCACTGCCATTTCCCAAACCATGTCAGTCAATTCATCAATTTTGACTTTGCCTTCGGGTCTATACCAAGTCACGGTCCAAGAAATCGAACCGCCGAGCAAACGACGCCAGATAAAAGCATCATGTTTGACTTTACCTTGGGCGCGTAGTTTTTCAATCACATCTAGCCAGACTTGCTCATATTCATTACGCATTTTTAAAAGGTAGTCTTGTTTTTCTTTTGATAGTGCAAACCATTCATGCACCAATACGGCCATAGCCGCACCTGTATCACCTGCAATGGAAAGTAATTCAGCTTTGATGAGATGACGTAATTGCTGTTCAGGATCAGTTGAGCGTTCAGCCGCTTCTTTTAAGCGGGCGAAGTTATAGATAATGGTTTGTTCCATCACTGTCGCCAGAATCTCATCTTTGCTTTTAAAGTGATGAAACAGGCTACCCGATTGAATGCCAATAAACTCACCGAGCTGACGAACCGTGGTTTTATCATAACCCTGCTTATAGAACAGATAGGCAGCACCTTGCAGTAGACGCCCGCGTGGACTGTCATCAAAACAAACAATCTTGGGTATTTGCTCAATTGAGGTTGCGATCATGCCTATCCGTCTATCCCGTTTAATCTAAAGTCTATTGTAACAAAATTCATTTCATGAATTGTCTTATCTTTTTATAACAAGCATTTGCTTGAGTTTGTCTGTTCTTGCCAATACAGCATAGCATTATGCACTTTACAAACCAAGCACTTGCTTGGTAATGTTAAGGCGTTTTTAGTAATAACAATGAGAAAGCGCATGACAAGTGTCAAACAGGATGACCAGAGGCTAGTCAAAATCGGGTGTGCATCAGGGTTTTGGGGCGATACCAATACCGCTGCCTTTCAGTTGGTGCATCTGAGTGATATTGATTATTTAGTCTTTGATTATCTGTCAGAAATCACCATGTCGATTATGGCCAAGGCGATGATGCTGGATCCAAGTCATGGTTATGCACTGGATTTTGTCAGTCGAGTGATGGCACCCCTGATCCATAAAATTGCTGAGAAAAAAATTAAAGTGATCAGTAATGCAGGTGGGGTAAATCCATTGGCTTGCCGTGATGCCTTACAGAAAATCATTGATGAAAAAGGCTTGGATTTAAAAGTTGCTGTGGTGTTAGGCGATGATGTATTGCCAAAGCATGCTGAATTACTCACCCAAAATGTTCAGGAAATGTTTAATGGCGATGCCTTGCCTGCACATGTGGCCAGTAGCAATGCCTATCTCGGTGCAGTTGCGATTCGTGATGCTTTGGACTTAGGTGCAGATATTGTGATTACAGGCCGTGTGGTCGACTCCGCAGTTGTGCTTGCTCCACTGTTACATGAATACAAATGGTCCCTCGATGATTATGACAAGCTAGCACAAGGTTCCTTGGCTGGGCATGTGATTGAATGTGGTGCGCAGTGTACAGGCGGAAATTTTACCGATTGGCGTCTGGTTCAAGGCTTTGACAATATGGGCTTTCCAATCGTAGAAGTCAGTGCTGATGCTTCATTTATCGTGACCAAGCCCAAAGGAACGGGTGGATTGGTTTCGACTGCGACTGTAGCAGAGCAGATCGTTTACGAAATTGGCAATCCGCAAGCCTATCTTTTACCCGATGTAAGCGCTGATTTTAGCCAAGTACATTTAGAACAGGTGGGAGAGCATCGAGTCAAAGTGACTGGTGCCACAGGTCGTCCGCCAACTCAGCAATATAAAGTCAGTGCGACCTATGCGGATGGTTATCGTGTCTTGGTCAGTTTCTTAATCGCAGGTCGTGAAGCACCAGAAAAAGCCCAAGTGATTGCGGATGCCATTCTGAATAAATGTGAACGAGTCTTGGCACTACGCTCAGTCCCACCATTTAGTGAAAAATCAGTCGAAATTCTCGGCATTGAAAGTACTTATGGTGCACATGCGAAAGTGACAGACAGTCGCGAAGTAGTGGTTAAGATCGCGGTTAAGCATCTGTTTAAAGAAGCCTGTATGTTCTTTGCTTCTGAAATTGCCCAAGCTTCAACAGGCATGGCACCTGCATTGGCAGGGATTGTTGGTGGTCGCCCTAAAGCATCGGCCGTGGTGAAACTATTTTCATTCTTGATTGATAAAGATCAATTAAAGATCGAAGTCGATTTTGCAGGGCAGCGTTATCCCGTACAGATTCCAACAGGGCAAACGGCACCAGAGGTCGAGCTACATCCAGTGGGGGAAGTGGCAACCTATCAAGGCGATGAGATTGAAGTGCCTTTGATTGAGGTGGCACATGCACGTAGTGGCGATAAAGGCAATCATAGCAATATTGGGGTCATTGCACGTCAAGCAGAATATTTACCATGGATTCGTGCCGCACTGACTGAAGCCAATGTTGCTGCGTATATGCAGCATGTTCTTGATCCTGATAAATCAAAAGTGATTCGTTATGAATTGCCAGCCATGCATGCACTGAATTTCATGCTGGAAAATGCATTGGGTGGCGGTGGGATTGCCAGTTTGCGGATTGACCCGCAGGGCAAAGCCTTTGCACAGCAATTATTGGATATGCCGGTGAAAGTGCCAGCTCAATTGTTAGAAAAATATTAAGGATGTAAACATGGGTTATCAATCAATTTTCAGGCCAGATGCGTTTGCTGATAAAGTCATTATTGTAACAGGAGGTGGCTCTGGTATTGGCCGTTGTACTGCACATGAACTGGCATCCTTAGGAGCGCAAGTCATCATTACCGGACGCAAACTTGAAAAACTGGAAAAGGTTAGCCAGGAAATTCTGGAAGATGGCGGCAAGGTCCATTTCATCGTCTGTGACAACCGTGATGAAGAGCAAGTCAAAAACATGATTGCGGAAGTGCTGGAAAAATTCGGCAAGCTCGATGGTTTAGTCAATAATGCGGGTGGACAATTTCCTTCTGCATTAGAGAATATTTCTGCCAATGGTTTTGATGCCGTGGTTCGTAATAACCTGCACTCAACTTTTTACCTGATGCGAGAAGCCTATAACCAGTGGATGACAAAGCACGGCGGCAGCATTGTGAATATGACCGCAGACATGTGGGGCGGTATGCCGGGCATGGGGCATTCAGGCGCAGCACGCTCAGGGGTAGATAATCTGACCAAAACGGCTTCAGTGGAATGGGGTAAATCTGGAGTACGTGTCAATGCAGTTGCACCGGGCTGGATTATTTCTTCGGGCATGGACAATTATAGCGGTGATTTTGCCAAAGTGATCATTCCAAGTTTAGCGAGTAATGTTCCGTTAAAACGTATGGGTACAGAATCAGAAATTTCCTCGGCGATTTGTTATCTACTTTCTGATGCAGCGGCTTTTGTATCAGGTGTCACCCTCCGCATTGATGGGGCTGCTTCACAAGGCACACGGATGTATCCATTGGCTGATGCAATCAACAATGAAGCCTTTAATGGTTTCCATCGTGCTTTTATCCCTGACATATTCAAAACTGATGGAGAATAAACATGACTATTCTCCAATCTGAAATTGCGGTCGGGAGTGAACAATATCAGCAGAATCGAGAAGCTTTACTGGCTCAACTGGCTGAGGTTCGTGCCGTACAGCAAAAGAGTATTGATAAGTCTTATGCAGCAAAACCTAAATTCGACAAGAAAGGCAAGATTTTGCCGCATGAGCGTATTCGCTTGCTGTTAGATGCGGATTCACCTTTTATTGAGTTATGTGGTTTGGTTGGCTACAACATGCATGACGATAAAGATGGTTCCGAAGCTGGCGGTGGTGTGATTGCAGGGATTGGTTTTGTCAGTGGTGTGCGTGCGCTGGTTTCTGCCAGTAATAGTGCCATCAAAGGTGGCACCATGTCCCCAATGGGCGTACATAAAACCTTACGCTTGCAAAAGATCGCATTAGAGCAAAAGTTACCGATGGTGACATTGACAGAAAGTGGCGGAGCTAACCTGAATTATGCAGCGGAAGTATTTACTTATGGCGGCATGACCTTTGCCAATCAGGCGCGTTTATCTGCGGCAGGGATTCCCCAAGTTGCGGTGGTGCATGGCAATGCAACCGCGGGTGGGGCTTATCAGCCAGGTTTATCTGATTATGTAATTGCAGTACGTAAACAGACTGAAATGCTATTGGCAGGACCACCGTTGTTATTGGCAGCAACAGGTGAGGTTGCAACTGCGGAAGAGCTGGGTGGTGCGGAAATGCATACTCAGGTTTCAGGCGTGGCGGAATATCTTGCGGAAAATGATGCTGATGGTATTCGTTTAGCCCGTGAGATTATTGAACACCTGAACTGGAAAGAACAAACCGCACAATTGAATCAGCATTATAAAGAACCGCGTTATGCTGCGGAGGAATTGTTAGGCATTATTCCTCAAGATCCAAAGCAACCTTTTGATATGAAAGAAATCATTGCACGGATCATTGATGATTCAGATTTTCTGGAATTCAAGCAGGAATATGATGCTTTAACGGTCTGTGGCTGGGCAAAAATGGGAGGGCTACATATTGGCATCATTACCAATAATGGCCCAATTACCCCGCAGGGAGCGGCTAAAGCAGCGCAGTTTATTCATCTTTGTGAACAGACCCAACGCCCACTCTTGTTCCTTCACAATACCACTGGTTTTATGGTCGGAACCGATGCCGAACAGAACGGCATTATCAAACATGGTTCCAAGCTGATCCAGGCTGTGGCCAATGCCACAGTACCCAAGATTTCGATTGTGGTTGCAGGTTCTTATGGCGCAGGCAACTATGCCATGTGTGGCCGCAGTTTGTCGCCACAATTTATCTTTGCATGGCCCAATTCACATGTTGCAGTGATGGGTGCAGCACAAGCGGGCAAAGTCTTGCGTATCGTGGCTGAGGGCAAACAAAAAGCCTCAGGGATGGAACCGAATCCGCAGATGCTGGACTTCTTGGAACAAAGCACAGCCATGAAATTGGAACAACAGTCGACTGCATTGTTCAATACGGCAATGCTGCATGACGACGGCATTATCGATCCGAGAGATACCCGAAAAGTACTGATTTTCTTATTACAAACCATGTATGAAGCACAGCAACGTGAGTTAAATCCAACCCGATTTGGTGTGTCGAGATTTTAATAATCCCTCCCAGCCTCCCTTTAAAAAGGGAGGAGTTCTCCTCTTTAATTAAAGAGGGGTTAGGGGAGATTAATTTTAAGGAACAAAAACAATGAAATTTACCGCAGAACATGAAGCTTTACGCCGTACCACACGTCAGTTTGTGGAAAATGAATTAAACCCTTTTATTCCAGAATGGGAAGCAGCAGGCCGTTTTCCAATTCATGACGTATTTAAGAAAATGGGAGATTTAGGCTTATTGGGGATTTGTAAGCCTGAGGAGAATGGTGGTTTAGGACTCGATTATTCATACAATCTTGTCGTGGCAGAAGAGTTAGGTCGTGCCGCGTGTGGGGGCGTACCACTTGCGATTGGCGTGCAGACCGATATGGCGACGCCTGCACTGGCACGTTTTGGCAGCAAAGAATTACGAGATGAGTTTCTAAACCCTGCGATTCGTGGCGAATATGTGGCATCGATTGCAGTCTCGGAAGTGCATGCGGGTTCTGACGTTGCAGCCATTAAGACTACAGCAAAAAAAGATGGCGATGATTATGTCATTAACGGCAGCAAAATGTGGATTACCAACTCACTGCAAGCCGATTTCTTTTGTCTATTGGCAAATACCTCGGATGACAAACCACACGTCAATAAATCCATGATTATTGTCCCAGCCAAGACAGCAGGGATTAGTTTTTCAGAGCCACTGAATAAATTGGGCATGCGTTCAACCACTACTGCACAAGTCTATTTTGACAATGTTCGAGTACCGCAACGCAATTTAGTTGGTGTGGAAGGCATGGGCTTTATGATGCAAATGATGCAGTTCCAAGAGGAACGTATGTGGGCCTGTGCCAATGCGGTGGGAGGGATGGAAAAGGTCATTCAGCAAACCATTGATTATGCCAAAGAGCGTACTACCTTTGGTCAGCCCCTGATTCATAACCAATATGTACATTTTCGTTTTGCTGAGCTGATGACTGAAGTCGCAGCACTGAAAGCTCTAACTTATCAAGCCTGTGAGCAGCATATTGCTGGTGAGGATGCAACCTTGATGGCGTCAATGGCGAAGCTAAAAGCAGGGCGTTTAAGCCGTGAAGTGGCAGATAGCTGTCTGCAATATTGGGGCGGTAATGGCTTTATGTGGGATAACCCTGCATCACAACTGTTCCGTGATGGGCGCTTAGGGTCGATTGGCGGCGGTGCAGATGAAATTATGCTTGGAATCATTTGTAAGCTCACCGATATTTTGCCGAAGAAACAGAAAAAATAGGAGCAGGAGCATGACAGTTGCAACTTCTCTTGCAAGCTTGGCGATAGATGACAGCATTCAGTTAGAACAACAAGGTGGTATTTTGACGCTATGGCTAAATCGCGCTGAAAGCCGCAATGCCATGAGTTTAAATATGGTCACTGCTATTCAACAGGTGTTTAGCCAGATTGCGGATGATTCATCAATTCGTGCGGTTATCTTACGTGGTAAGGGCGGGCATTTTTGTGCAGGCGGCGATATCAAAGATATGGCGAGCTTACGTGTTGAAGCTACGAATACAGGCAGTTTGCAACCTTATGTCGATTTTAATCGCCGTTTTGGTGCCATGATTGAACAGGTGGATCAAGCTCCACAAACCGTCGTGGCTGTTTTGGAAGGTGCTGTACTCGGTGGTGGCTTTGGACTGGCCTGTGTTTCGGATATTGCCATTAGCCGTGAGAGTGCCCAGTTTGGTCTGCCAGAAACAGGCTTAGGTATTTTGCCTGCGCAGATTGCGCCTTTTGTGGTGAAGCGAATTGGTTTGACCCAAGCCCGTCGTTTAGCGTTATTGGGTTTACGTTTTGATGGCAAGACGGCTTTGGATTTAGGTGTCGTTCACCAAGTTGCACCAGATGATGCTGAGCTAGAACAGCAGCTTGCAGACACGATTCAGCAGATCAAACGTGCTGCACCTCTAGCTTCCCGTGCCACCAAAGCGTTATTACATCGGACTTTGAATGAACCTTTGACCCAGCTCTTAGATAATGCAGCCGAGCAATTTGCACGGGCAGTTGCTGGGGAGGAAGGGCAAGAGGGAACCATGGCCTTTATTCAGAAGCGGTTGCCAAACTGGGCCGAAGAGTGACATCGCATAGAGTACAAGCATTGCTGAAATGCGATGTTTTGAGGGATTAAACAATGAGTTTTTCAAAAGTATTAGTGGCAAACCGTGGTGAAATTGCAGTTCGTGTGATGCAAACAGCCAAAGCAATGGGCTATCAAACGGTGGCTGTCTATTCAGATGCGGATGCCAATGCCCGTCATGTGCAGCTTGCGGATGAAGCGGTTTATATCGGCGCATCTAAAGTTTCAGAATCCTATTTATCGATTGCCAATATTATTGCAGCCTGCCAAAAGACAGGGGCAGATGCTGTCCATCCCGGTTATGGTTTCTTGTCTGAAAATACCGACTTCGCTCAGGCTTGCCTTGATCATGGCATCACCTTTATTGGGCCGACGGCTGCTGCGATCGAATTGATGGGCAGTAAACGTCTTTCAAAAATTGCCATGATTCAAGCAGGGGTGCCATGTGTGCCTGGTTATGAAGGTGATCAGCAAAAGCTTGAATATTTGGCTGAACAAGCTGAGAAGATTGGCTACCCTTTAATGGTCAAAGCTTCGGCAGGTGGTGGTGGGCGAGGGATGCGTTTGGTCCAAGACGCTACTGATGTATTGGACGCATTAAAAACAGCACGTTCGGAAGCAGAGAATGCCTTTGGTTCGGGTGAATTGATTTTAGAAAAAGCGGTGATTGCTCCACGCCATGTTGAAATTCAGGTGTTTGGGGACACACATGGCCATTATGTGTATTTATTTGAACGGGATTGTTCGATCCAACGCCGTCATCAAAAAGTGGTCGAAGAAGCCCCTTGTCCAGTGATGACTGCTGAACTGCGTCAGAAAATGGGCGAAGCGGCAGTTGCAGCGGCCAAGGCTTGTGATTATGTCGGCGCAGGCACGGTCGAGTTTTTGCTGGATCAATCCGGTGAATTCTATTTCTTGGAAATGAATACCCGTTTACAAGTCGAGCATCCAGTCACTGAAATGGTCACAGGATTGGATTTGGTGGAATGGCAATTGCGTGTTGCCAATGGCGAAACCCTGCCTTTACAACAACATGAGTTGACACTGAATGGACATGCGATTGAAGTTCGCTTATATGCAGAAGATCCACGTCAGGACTTTTTGCCACAAACGGGAAAAGTACTGC
Source organism: Acinetobacter sp. NBRC 110496 (assembly GCF_000876115.1). Classification (NCBI taxonomy): domain Bacteria; kingdom Pseudomonadati; phylum Pseudomonadota; class Gammaproteobacteria; order Moraxellales; family Moraxellaceae; genus Acinetobacter; species Acinetobacter sp. NBRC 110496. The sequence goes on along the minus strand of NZ_BBTF01000010.1, from coordinate 85,706 downwards.
GTTGGCAGCCTGCAGGCGCTGATGGTAGTTTAGCCAATGTCCGTATTGACCACGGCATGTTAGAACAAGGTGAAATTAGTCCCTTCTATGATCCGATGGTGGCAAAGGTCATCGCCTATGGCAAAACCCGTCAGGATGCGATTCGACTGCTTGCTCGGGCCGTTGATGATTGTGTGTTGTTGGGGGTGAACAGTAATAAGCAATTCTTAAGCAACTTATTACGTCATCCAGTTATTGTCGCTGGGGAGACCAATACTGCCTTTATTCAGCAGCACTTTCAGGATGATATTAGTCTGCATCAGCAAACTTTGAAACTTGAAACGCTTGCCGTCGCAGCCGCACTGTTTAGCCAGCAAAATCAGCCGCAAGTCGCTTGGCAAACAGGAGTTGGCATGCCGTTCCCACTGAAACTAAAATACGCCGATCAGCAGATATTACTACATGTGCAACATGATCAGCAGCAGGTCAAAGTTGCGTTATGTGATCAACACGTAACGATCAATATTGTAAGCATCAGTGATGTGCAGGTTGTTTATAGCTGTGAAGGTGTTCGACGCAAGCTCGCCTATGTCTTTGATCAAAATCAGCTCTATTTAGATGTAGGCAATGGTAATAGCGTGCTAGAAAATATTACTTATGCAGCCCCAGCGGCAGCAGAAGTGGTGGGTGATGGTAAAATCCGTGCACCGATGGATGGGGCAATTGTGAATCTGTTGGTGAATGTCGGAGATCAGGTAGTGAAAGGGCAAACCTTATTGGTACTGGAAGCCATGAAGATTCAGCAGCAAATCAAATCTGATGTCGATGGCATCGTACATGAGCTGATTGGCCAAGTCGGACAACAGGTGAAAAAACGACAGCAATTATTGAATATTGCTGTCGATTAATGGAATGCCATGATTGAACCATCCACATCTATAAGATTGATGGTTCATTTATTTTAGGGAAACATCTTTAAACGCAGGTTTTCTAAACGACTTTGATATTGCTTTTGCCATTCTTCGTTTGGCAGTTGAGTTTTTAACGGCTCCATGTCTTGTTGTAACTGCTGCACGGCTTGTTGATATTGATCAACTTGCTGCTGTTGCTGGGTTTCACGGTGCTCGCGCTGTTGAACCTGTTGACGTTCCTGCTCAGTCAAATACTGTTGCTGCAATTTTTGCTTTAAACGTTCAGTTTCAGCTGGGCTATGGTGCCCTTGGCTAATTAAATCAACGGCTTGTTGATAAAGTCCCATTTTATTTTGCTGCTGACTTGCGTCAGGATATTGACGCTGTAGCTCTTTAAATGCTGTTAAACGTTGTTCAGCACTAAGTTTTTGATTTTGCACCAAGTCATTATAAGCAAAGCGATAATCCGCATAATTGCGCTCTTGCCCAAAACCGAGCATGGCTTCGGCTTGTCCCAAAGTTTGTTCTCTGAGCTTCCACAGCGCATCAAAACGTTGTTTCGGTGATAAAGCGGTGGATAATACCGTGCTTTGCATCTGCTTTTCATATTGTGGCATGCGTTTCAGCAAGTTTTCCACTAAGTGTGCAAACTGTTGATCGGGATAGTTGGCAAGCGCTTTTGCGAGTGCTGCATGACAATCTGAGACAGGGCAGTTGGCTTTAAAGTTATTGAGAAACTCGGTGATATTCCCAGGTTGCTGCTGTAAGGTTTTGAGTTGCTGCAAAAGTGAATCCTGCAACAGTTCGTCCTTGCTTTTATTGGGCATGCTGGCATTGCTCATCTGTGGAGACGAATCTTGAGATGCTGAGGTGGATTTGGTGTGCTGGATTGCAGCGGAAGAGGCAGTGCTCTTCCAGACTACAATCCCAACCAAGACCACGACAACAATTAGAATTGTCAGCAATAGTCTTTTATTCATACCATATTCCGTTAAGGGTTGTAATTAAACTGCCCCATTACAGGGAAATGATCAGAAAGATCCCAGATCATATACAGTGGATCAGCCGTAGTACGCAGGATGCGCACATCGTTACGTGACTGAACGGGCTGACGGTGGTTATTGGATGCCACGATATAATCCAGATATTCAACGGTTGAACCGCCTGAACCTGCTGCACCAGCTAATTTATTCACACGAGGGTCAAAGGTTGATGCGGTATACCCCGTATTGCTTGATGCCGCAGTCGCATTCAAGTTGCTCAGCATATTTTGATAGTCTTGTGGCCAGAGTAACTTGTTCACATTAAAATCTCCCCCCATCAACACTGCATCGAAAGCTGGAATATTTTGTTGGTCTACTAGTTGACGAATTTGCTTGAACTGAGTCTGGCGCAGTGCACGCGCTGCATCGGTATCAAAAGAAGCGGTATGTGTTGACGTGACATGATAAGCCTTACCATTTTTAATGATTTCAGCATACAACACGCCTTTATCGGCAAAGCAATCGGTTCCTGTACAGTCTGGATAAATAAATTGGGCGGTTTTGACGATTGGATAACGACTTACGATGACCAAACCGCTATCAAATAGGTTATAGCCAGAACCGACAGGGATATGTGTCTGATAGGGATATTGTTGTGCCAGTTGATTCAACATACCTGTACGCGAAGAAGCGAACGCTTCTTGCATCATAATGACATCATAGCCATTCAAGTGGTTGGGTAATTCGGCTAAACGTTCACTGATTTTACTCGCCACCATCGGCAAGGCATAAATATTATAGGTTAGGACTTTTAATTCATTGGCACTGGCTGAAATAGGTTCCTGAATCGTGTTCTGGTGAATCGTGTAGTGGAAATCATCATAACCACCTGTGTATTCAGCTTTTACTGCTGCCTGAGCGGATAAACCGCCATAGGTTGTATTGATGCGATGTACATCACGATCTGAATACCACGGGGAAGTTGTGTTTGCTGTTTGAATACCGTGTTGAATATTACTACCTGACCATGTTCCAGTCATGGTTTGTTTGAAGGTCACTTGTGAGTTGGCACTGGTCACTACGGTATCAAAGTTATAGGTTTTACCTGATTTGATCCCTGTATAACGATTGATACGTAATACACGTTTGGTTTCATAGGGTGCAATCTGTGTCGCTTCCTGAGCCCATTCATTGCCTTGCTGCAATTGTGCCCCAGTTTGGTTGACTTGTACGGATACTGTTTGTGGTGTGGTATTGGTTACAAATACATAGGAATCTGCCAAACATTGTTGGGTGGCAAAACCGCTGAGTAATAGTGCAGTTCCTGTGCCGAGTTTTAAGCTCTTCAGCCTCATCTTTTCTCTCCATAGTGCTTAATAATAGTTGAACAAACACAATCCCGTTTTATTGAAATTATTCATTTATGAAAATTTTGTGATTGTTATTTGTTCGAAAATTATAATAATGAAAAAGTATTTCTAAATCATTTAAATTTCTAACCATTCATCTGATCTTTTTAAAAAACAATATTTTATTGCGAATTATTGAATGATATTGGATTTTTCAAACAGATTGGGATGGTTATTTAGTGAAATGTAGTAAAAGAGATGGTTCAAAAATGAAAATAGAAAAGTAATGTATTCAGTATAAAGATGATTAATGACGAAAATCTGACAAGTGTTGCACTGTGTCAGATTTGATTGTGTCTGGAAATTAGACTTGGTCAGCGTCGACGATTGCTGTACTGGCTTGCTTCAAGCTATAAAGCAGTTGGCCGAGTAGAACGTCCTTATTACTTAAGGTCACCATTACCATTGGATGATGGGGAGCCGGAATTGAGGTTAAAATAGCCTTGCCATTCTCGGCATCCAGCGTAATGCTTTGACACCCAGTCAACTGGATTTCATTAAGGAAAGCGCTCACCATGGCCAAGATTGAACTACTGACTGCAGCCAATTTAGTACTGTTATAGGGATTTTTCTTATAAATTGCAGCGAGCTCAAAGCCATCTGTCGAGCAGAGCATAATATAATCGATCCCTCGAATATTCATAAGAACATCATTGGCTTGAGCTTTTGCAAACTGGATCAGCTCTTTGGGAGCAGTACGTTGCTGACTAGGAATACTGAACATAAATCTTCTCTTTATAAAGTGATTAATTTGTTGCTTTTAAATTAACTTCTAGTGCTGCGATAAGAGATTCAATCATCAGCAAAATATGTTCTTGCTTACGTGCATCGATAAAAAATAAAGGATAGTGGTAGTCATTCTGGATTAACCAGTCTCGGTAAATCGTTGTTGGTTGTCCTTTATTTTCATCGACATGGGTAATACCGATCGAAATATTTTGCGTATAGTCTTTAAAGGTGTCGAGATAGCTTTCAAGCTCTTCAATAGGCACTTTACTGTTATGATCGACAAGTAAAATCACGCCCAAAGCACCTTGGCAAATCACTGGCCAGATAAAGTCAAAACGTGATTGACCTGGGGTACCATACAGCCCGATTTTTACGCCGTCATCTAAGGTAATTTCCCCATAATCAATACCAACCGTAGTTTGCATCTTATTATGAGCCTGACTGTCTGTATTCAATGCTTCGGTCGCAAGCACGGGAATTTCTGAAAGCGATTTAATCGCTTCGGTTTTTCCGGCGCCCATGCTTCCTGCAAAGACGATTTTATATTGTTGGAGAATCATAGTATTCCTTAAAGCCCAAAGCGGCGTCTGATTTTGCCGAAAAATTTATTTAAAAAACCTTGTTGTTCAGAAGTTTGTTCAGCAACTTCTGCTTTTAAGTAATGACTTTCTGATGCTGAAATAATGCCACCATTGTTGGAGATCATACAGGCAGCGATAAATTGTTGAACCGTTTGAATAGGAAGTTTTAATTGTGTGGCGACTTGATAAAGTTGGGCTCCTTGTATAAAGCAGGCTGAGAGCAATAGGGTGGTTTTGCGGTCTTGGCTTTGCGCAGGCTGTGGCCAATATTCAATTTTATAATAGTCATTTTCATTCGGCGCCAACCGCTGGAATTCAAGAGAATGCCAGAACAGATTCCAGAGCCAATCTTGCAGGTTATACTCAACTTTTCGAGAGACTTTGGTAAAGTTGGATGTCGTCGCAAATTCGTACTTAAAACTATGGTTGGTCTGAGTCTGGATGCGTGTTGGCTCCAGCCAGGCAATCTGGCTACGCGTATCAATAATCGCCAAGGTGCCATGATCATCAAATAGATGGAGTCGGGCATTCTCTGGATTTAACATATCACTTAAATACTTTTCATTAATGGCATTATGTGTGGAAACAGTCGCTGTTTTAGGTTGTTGTGATTGTTGATGAGATAGATAACTCAGTAAGCGCAGCTGAATCCAGTTTTTTAATGCATCCGTATGCTGAAAAGGTAAGTAAAGCGTATTGTGTTCTTCAATATGATGTGAACCTTCTCCTTTTGAAACCTTTAAGCAGGGAAGTTTTTTTTGTTCTAAAATACGTTGAATACCTTCGGTATCAAAAAAATTTTCATTTATTAATAATAAGTCGATATTGGGATCGGCTATGTTGATCCAGTTAATGCCAAATTCATTCGGTATTGTTTTTCTAAGTTCTATTTTTAATTCATCTGAAACTTTTAAACTTATACCTGAAATTGCGATATTAATGCAATGTCCATTCATAGTATCACTTTAATGTTTTATAAAATATTGGACTGCACAAAATTAGTCTTAATGCTAAAGACTAATAATAGACCACTTGTATTATTTCTATTTTCTTATTATGTATAAGTTAAATAGAAATATATACAAGAGATCTAATATATTAAATATATTGAACTTGCAAATTAAGCAAAGTCGAGTTCTTTCTCAAAAGTTTTAAGTTCGTGACGAGCCATCGCTAGGTTAGACTTAGTGCGATCTAATACGAGATAAAGGAACAAATTGCCATTGCTTTCTAATGGACGGATTAAATGGTATGCCTTGCCGAGTGTAATTAAGATATCCTCGATATCATCATTAAGTTTCAATGAGTTAGCTACACGACGTTTTGCGCGAATAACTTCAGTATTACCTGCTGCTGCCAGTTCTAAATCAAGTGCCCCACCACCTTGAGTTGCTAGCGCCAAACCACTTTCTGTATCGACTAATGCTGCTGCAACGAACCCATCAATATTTGTTAAGCTTTCTAATGAAATTTTAGCCATGATCTTATCTCTACTAATACATCTTTGTTTATGAATTTATATATAGGCCACTTTTGTTTTTTGATTGGTTTTCAAAAGTAGTTAATCTCATTATAGGAAACTCTTTTATTAAATCAATAATACTTTAAAATAATTGAAATCACAGGAGTGCTAGTAATTGACAATTTTTGTCAAATAAACAAATTAAAATATTGATTGAGGATTGGAATTGGTTTTTATTGTGATTTTATTCACATTAATATTGGGGTTTAATATTATTTTTTCATTGTAAATAAATGTAAATTTAACGCTTAAATTAATTAAAATAATATTTTAATTAAAATTAAATTTAAAATAAGTCCATGATAAAGAAAGTAATTAAAAAAACTCTATCATGGATGGTAAATTAAGCTGAAATTAATTGGCAATATGAGCAATACAAAAAAATCAGAATGACCAATGCGATCACAGGTGAAACGATGTAGGCCCATGTCGGAATGGCAGGCATTTCTATTTCAGCTGTTGGTTCATGATCTGTCGTTGTGGGCTGAGCTTGATGCACCATTTGATTAAATTCCTGCATGGTTGCTTCAAGAGAGACTTCTTGCTGTACGACCGGTTTTGAGCCGAGCAATTCTGTGAGTTGGTTGGTTGACCATACCCAGTCTTCAGCTTGTCCTGATAAATGTTCAATTTGACCCAGTAACAGTTCGGTTAATCCTGTTTGCCCGAAGCTCCCAGTTGCATCGAGCTGTTTTAATTCAGCTAATTGTAGCGTGAGAACATCAGAAATACTGCTTTCAAGTTCAGTTGCTTTAAGCGTTGATTGGTTATGGGCTGAGGTGGTCAGATGGCGAGACACTTCTTGAATATAAAGCGGATCAGCAGTTTGAACTTCCTGATAGAGTTTCTGTGGATTTTGTTTCCACAAACTGATCAGCTGGCCCAATGCTAATACGTTCACTTCGTCAATATAGGCATGTTTTTCTTTAGGAGAATATTGACTAAAAAGTTGCGGTTTTTGAATTTTAATTTGTTCAGCAAAATACTGAACTAAGTCAAATGCCATCGTGTCTATCCTCGCTTAATCTAGAATTCTTAGTGAAGGTTTCTTTTTGGTTGGTTCAGTTTCTTGCTTGGCTTCTTCGGCTGGCGCTACAGCTGTATCTGTAAGTGCTTCATATTCTGAAGGATCAAAAAATAAACCTTGACCATTTTCTCTGGCATATATGCCGAGTACCGCACGAATCGGGACATAAATTTCTTTTGCGACACCGCCAAAACGAGCAGAGAAGGTAATCGCTTCATTGCTCATATGGAGTTGATGGATGGCGTGTGGTGCAAGGTTTAAGACAATCTGACCATCTTTTACAAATTGCAAAGGCACATCGGTGTGTGGTTGGGTTGCATCAACTAATAAATAGGGCGTCAGTTGGTTATCGCAAATCCATTCATAAATGGCGCGAGCAAGATAGGGACGTGTCGGCGTAAAAGTTATTTGCTCAGACATAATTGAAAAACTTATTAAATCGTAGAAATCAATTCATTGTAGCTGTTTTTTTCTTGAGCTGTCATTGATTTAATGAACGATGGTCGGCTAAAGATACGATGACAATACAAGAATATAGGTCGACAGTGCTGTGCTGGCAATTCAACTCCCATACTTTTCAGCCGAAGGAAGATCGGGGCCAGCATACAATCGAGAATGGAAAATGTTTCTGACATGAAAAATGGGAAATGCTGAAATAGCGGAGTCAGTGAAATTAAGGTATCTCTCAACTCTTTCTGTGCGTTTTGCTGCTGTTTTTGATCTAATGTATCTGCATGTCTAAGCATCTGATCCGCCAGCTTGAACCAGTCTTGTTCAAAACGCCAGATATATTGACGCTGCTCTGCACGAGCCATGGGCGCATCGGCGTAGAGCTTATTTTGACGATAGCGATCATCTAGATATTCGGCAATCACATTGGCCGAAAACAGTTTTAGATTTTGTTCGATCAACATGGGAAGTTGATTATAGGGATTGAGGTCCGCTAAATCCTCATCTTCGTGGTCGGTGATAATGAGCTGATATTTGATTTGTTTTTCAGCCAGTAAAAAACGAATCCAGTGTGAACGGAAATCATCTGCATGACTATAAAGCGTAATGCCTTGAACAGGGCTTGGGGGATTTTCTAGAGACATAAGTCCAAAAAATTATGGTTGACTGTTTAGAATACTAAAATTAACGTTGGAAATCACTTAAAGCTGAATAATATGATTGTTACGGAATAGATTTATGATTCAATAAGTTTAAAGAGAGAACAAGGGAATGAAAGGATATTACTTGGCCGCACTTTGTACTGGGTTATTACTGGGTGGCTGTGTAAGCGCGCAGACTGTCTCCAAGCAGGTGCATCGTGCTACATCGGCGGAGAGCCGAGCCGCTACGGATGTTGCGATTGCTGTGGCAGCTGATCAAGATGACTCGCAGTATGGGGGTATCAAAAAACAGTATCTGGTCAAAGCTTGTAAAGTGACGATTTATAACGATGGGCCAATTCGAATGGTCAATGAAAAAACGGGGCAGCCGTGTAATGCGCCAATTCCTGAAGATCATCAATTTTCGAAAACTACCAGAACCTATCAAGAAAATGGCTGTATGATCACGGAATTTGCTGCTGCCGATGGTGTAGGGGATGCAATGATGGATTGTTCTCAAAAGTAATAATTAAAACTAGGCAATAAAAAAACCCCGGATAAAATCCGAGGTTTTTGTCCAACTCGTAAAACGATTAACGTTTAGAGAATTGAGGACGTTTACGTGCTTTACGTAAACCAAGTTTCTTACGTTCAACTTCACGAGCATCACGAGTAACGAAACCAGCTTGACGAAGAGCAGGTTTTAAAGTTTCGTCAGCAGCGATCAATGCACGAGTAATACCGTGACGGATAGCGCCTGCTTGACCACCAATACCACCACCTTTAACAGTGATGTAAAGGTCAAATTTTTCAGTAACTTCTAAAAGCTCTAAAGGCTGACGCACAACCATACGAGCAGTTTCACGACCGAAATATTGCTCAAGCGTACGGTTGTTAATTACGAGTTTACCTGTACCAGCTGATAAGAAAACACGTGCAGTTGCGGTCTTACGGCGACCTGTACCATAATTAGTAGCCATGTGCTGTATCCCTTAGATGTCCAAAACTTGTGGCTGTTGAGCAGTATGAGGATGCTCAGTACCAGCGTACACTTTCATTTTTTTGATCATTGCATAACCAAGAGGACCTTTTGGCAACATACCTTTAACAGCTTTTTCTAAAACTGCTTCAGGTTTGTGAGCAATTAACTTCTCGAAGTTAGTCTCACGGATACCACCAGGGAAACCAGTATGGCGATAATATTTCTTATCAAGTGATTTTTTACCAGTCACTTGAACGTGTTCAGCATTGATAACAACGATGTAGTCGCCAGTGTCAACGTGAGGAGTATAAGAAGTTTTGTGCTTACCGCGTAAACGACGAGCGATTTCAGTCGCAAGGCGACCTAAAGTTTTGCCAGAAGCATCAACAACATACCAGTCATGTTGAACTTCAGCTGGCTTAGCGCTGAGAGTTTTCATTTAAACCACTACCTATTATAGTTGGTTTGGACGGTGAAATCTGTCCAAACAAAAGGAGACCGAATTCTACATGAGTTTATAAAAGTGCACAAGGAAAATTCGCCTGAGACGCCAGAATTTGCTGCAATGTGACCGAATTGGGAACTAACACACGCGGAATTGAAGAGAACATTTTGGGTGTTGTGAGCGGAGTGGATTTCCCCTATGATTTTTATACCAAACATTTGAAATAAATAGAAGTATTTACCTATTCTCTTGGGGAATTTGATGCAGTTGTCGTTTTCTACAAAAATTGTTGTAGTCACATTATTGATCGGCGTTTGTTCAGCACAAACCAATGCACGACGACTCTATAAATGGGTAGATCAGACCAGTGTAACGAACTACTCCGAGTTTCAGCCCAAAGAGGGAACCAGTCGTAAACTGGAGGTACTGGAAAGTCGGGGCAACGATCATATTGACCCTGCAATGGCGGTGACGGCCGAAATGAAAGCGATTGAAATTCCGGTTGATCAAATGAATCTGCAAGGACAAAGCACTACTGCAACCACTCATACGGTTCCACAGCCCACAACACAAACCGTGGTCAAGCAAGGCTCAATTGCAGCACCGTATGCGCGTCCTGCAGGTACTGTGGTTGCGACAGCGGTAGTGGAGAAAAAAGAGGCAGCACAGCCGACGGCAGTTGCCGAAAAGAAAGAGCTTGTGAGTAATCCTCTGCTTGATAAAGCTGCGAGTTCTGTGGTGGTTAACGAGAAAAAGGACGATGTCGCAAGCATACCGCCAGAGAAAAAAGTACAACCTAAAATTAATCCATGGACACGCAAGGTTGAGTTTGTACCTTCGAATCTAGTGCCACAAAACTTACCCAAAGCAACAGTCAATCCTGAAGGGAAATAATTTATAAAAACGCAGGGCTGTAGCTGCTTTTAGATTTTGGTTACACTAAGACTTAAATCAAAACATGGGCGTTATCGATGCTTCCTTTATATGTGACTTCAGGTGAACCTGCGGGCATTGGTCCAGATATCTGTCTGAGTCTGGCCGAGCGTGTTGATGAACGACCATTGGTTATTCTGGCCGATTTGCAGATGTTGCAACAACGTGCCAATCAGTTAGGGATTGATGTTGAACTGATTCCATATCAGGGGCAGACACAATCCAGCCGAAAAGGGCAACTGTTTGTAGAACATGTCGCTTTAACCAGACCTGTTGTTTTAGGGCAGCTAGATTCAGCCAATGCTACTTATGTATTGGAACAGTTACGTCGCTCAGCAGACTATGCCATGTCAGGCCAGAGTGTGGGGGTGGCTACTGCACCCGTGCAAAAGTCAATTATCAATGATGCAGGCATCGCTTTTAGTGGACATACCGAGTATTACCAAGAGTTTGCAGGTGTGGATCGTGTGGTGATGATGTTGGCGACCAAAACATTGCGTGTTGCCTTGGCAACGACCCACTTACCGTTACGGGATGTACCTGATGCGATTACCAAAGCGCGTCTGCATCAAGTGATTGATATTCTGATTCACGACTTAAAAACCAAATTTAAAATCGCTCAGCCACGTATTTTAGTCTGTGGTTTAAATCCTCATGCAGGTGAGGATGGCTATTTAGGCCATGAAGAAATTGAAGTGATCAATCCTGTATTGGAAACGTATCGTACACAGGGGCTGCATATGAGTCTCAGCCTACCTGCGGATACCTTATTTACCCCAGAAAATCTAAAAGATGCGGATGCTGTTTTAGCGATGTATCACGATCAAGGTCTACCTGTGCTAAAATCACAAGGCTTTGGTGAAGCAGTAAACATTACATTAGGCTTGCCATTTATTCGAACCTCGGTCGATCATGGTACAGCACTTTCTCTTGCAGGCACTGGACAGGCAAAAGCATCAAGCTTGCATGTTGCAGTGGATTTAGCACTTGATTTAGCCCGTCAGTGATGGGCAAGAAATTATTCACGTTGGAATTATTATGTATCAAATTAATGCCCTAAACCCTAAAGATGAAGGGCATCAGGCTCGAAAACGTTTTGGTCAAAACTTTTTACATGATCAACGTGTGATTGCCAAAATTGTACGCTCAGTAAATCCTCGTGCGGGCGAAAACATTGTTGAAATCGGCCCAGGTTTGGCGGCCTTGACCTCACCTTTAATTGGCGAGTGTGATGCGTTGACCGTGGTTGAGCTAGACCGTGATCTGGCAGCGGGTTTACCGGGACGCGTGCCGCATCCTGAACGTTTAACCATTGTTGAAGCCGATGCTTTAAAATACGACTTCACTCAGTTGTTCCAAGAAGGTCGCCCACTGCGTGTGGTTGGAAATTTGCCTTATAATATTTCAACACCCTTGCTGTTCCATCTCTTGGAGTTTGGTGACAAAGTAAAAGACATGCATTTCATGTTGCAAAAAGAGGTGGTGGATCGCATTACGGCAACGCCAAATACCAAAGAATATGGCCGTTTATCGGTGATGATCCAGTATTACTGTAAGCCAACCTTCTTGTTTGAAGTGCCACCAGGTTCATTTAACCCGCCACCAAAAGTAACATCGGCGGTTTTCCGTTTAGAACCCTATGATGTTAAACCAATTGTGGCAAAGAATGAAAAAGCTTTAGCACGTTTAGTGGGTCATGTGTTTACCCAGCGTCGCAAGACTTTGCGCAATAGCTTAAAAGGGATGTTGGTGGAGGATGGCTTTGAAAAAGCAGGTGTTGATCCAATGGCGCGTCCAGAAACCTTAAGTTTGGCAGATTTTGTTGCACTCTCTGATCAGATGGTGGCTTGATGTCTAAACGCTATAACTACGTCATTGGTGATGTGCAAGGCTGTTTTGAAGCACTGAAAGCGTTGCTGAAAGAAATCCGTTTTGATCCAGACCAAGACTTTTTATGGTTTGCTGGTGACTTGGTTGCACGTGGCGAGAACTCGGTTGGTACATTGCGCTTTATTAAAAAGCTGGCTGATCGTGGCGCTGCAGCGACGGTGTTGGGGAACCATGATTTAACTCTGATTGCCTGTGCCCGTGGTTTTAAAAAGGCCAAAGACAAGGATCACACCCAAGAGGTGATTGATGCCATTGATGGGGATGAACTGATTGACTGGTTGCGCAAGCAACCGTTGAGTCTATCTCCGAATGCACACACCTTAATTACCCATGCGGGCGTGCCCTGTATCTGGAATGCCGAGCAAACGGTTGCGCTGGCGCGGGAAGTGCAACAGGTTGTTGCGCATGAAGACTTGTCAGTATTGGATGGTTTTCTTGCACAGATGTATGGCTCGCAGCCTGATCTATGGTCAGATGAACTTACAGGCATGCCGCGTTTACGTTGCATTACCAATTATCTGACCCGAATGCGTTTAACCGATGTAACTGGGCGTTTAGAGTTTGAGTTTAAAGATGCCTTAGATGCCCCGATGCCAGCAGGTTTTCAACCATGGTTTGAGTTTGAAAGTCAGGCAGCACAAAGCCATCAATTGATTTTCGGACATTGGGCGGCTTTACAAGGCAAGACTATTAGCGCTCAAATTCAAAATGTCGATGGGGGCTGTGTTTGGGGACAGCAATTGATGGCATTCCGTTTGGAAGATCAGCAGCTTTTTGCAGTAGATAATCCTTTGGCTTGATGCAGTATCAACTTCTTTTGAATGCCCACTTTCAGCTTGAAATTGGGCATTTTTTATTTTAAGGCTGTCAAAAAACTGTCATAGACTGATCATTAAAGTGTCAAAAAATATTTTTATGCTGAAAACATGAAAATAACGACACAAATGGATGGCGATATGCAGAGTACATACGCTACATCTCTATTCAAGCAAGAGTTTCCTGAAAATTTTAAATTCTACTTTAAAAGGAAACAACTCAAAAATAAACAAGATGAATTGTCTGAACTGCGTGATCTGGTTCGTCCTCGTCTCCGCATTGCCATTGTGACTGAAACTTGGCCACCAGAAATTAATGGTGTGGCTCTGTCGATGATGCAATTGTGCCAAGGGCTACAAAAGCTTGGACATAAAATTTTATTGGTACGCCCGATACAAAAAGAAGTGTGTACCGAATTTCATCCAGAACAGGAATGTCTGGTCATGTCTCAGCCGATTCCTAAATATCCAAGTATTCAGTTTGGCTGGCCACAATATCTCAAAGTTTCAAAAGCTTTTGAAAAGTTTGCGCCAGATGTGGTGCATATTGTAACTGAAGGCCCGTTAGGCTTAACCGCATTACAAGCCGCTAAGTCGAGAAAAATCGCAGTATCGAGTGGCTTCCATTCAGCCTTTCATGATTTCAGTCGCTTCTTTGATCTGGCTTTTTTAGTCAAACCAATCCAGCGCTATTTAACGTGGTTTCATAACAGCACCGATGTGACCTGTGTACCGAGTCAATATACCGAGCAAGCCTTGCGTGGTTTTGGTGTGACTTGCCCTTTGGTGGTGGTGGGTCGCGGTGTAGACACCGTAAAATTTTCACCTCAGCATCGCTCACAGCAACTTCGCCAACAGTGGGGTGCTGATGCAGAAACGCGAGTCATGCTTTATGTCGGGCGGTTATCTCCAGAAAAAGAAGTCGATGTGCTGATTAAAAGCTTCCACGCCTTGCAGGCCCGACAAGGCAGAAATATCAAATTTGTGATTGTGGGTGATGGGCCTGATCGAGTGCGGCTTGGAAAAATGGCGCAATCTGATGATGTGATCTTTATGGGCAGTTTAAGTGGGCAAGCGCTTTCGGCAGCCTACGCCAGTGCCGATGTATTTGCCTTTGCCAGCCAAGCCGATACCTTTGGTAATGTGGTTTTAGAGGCGATTGCCAGTGGCTTGGCTGTAGTGGCTTATGACTATGTCTGTGCCCATCAGCATGTCAAACATGATGTCACAGGATGGTTGAGTCCACTGGGGCATACAACAGATTTAATGCAGTCAATTTGTGATTTACCCGCGCTGCCGCAATTAAGAGCAATGGGTTTACTCGCAAGTGAAAGTGTCCAGCAGAGCAGTTGGCAGTTTCCAGTACAACAATTAGAACAAGCATTGTATCAAGTCGTGAGGAGTCTCCCATGACCACGACTTAAAGTATTCTCAATAAAGAGGAGAAAGAGTATGAATCTTCAAAATGCAAAAATAAAAATACTAGATTTGGATTTAAAAGGGTGTCTCTACCTGAATCATCTCTCTCAATCACAACGTGTCGCCTTGTTTTTTAAAACGATTAGTCGTTTGGGTGATGGGCCATTTTGGTATGCCATGTTGTTGTCAGTATGGGTAATGCAAGGCTGGGCGTATGGTCTACAGCTGTTATATCTGGTTGGGGCGGGTTCTATTGGTACCCTGATTTATAAATTTCTGAAAAATAAAACCACCCGTCCAAGACCCTATCAGGTGCATCAGGTCATTGTCTTGGGAGAACGTCCGCTAGACCACTTTAGCTTTCCCTCAGGCCATACTTTACATGCCGTGATGGTCACCATTACTTTGGGGTATATCCAACCCATGTTATTGATTTTAATGCTGCCATTTAGCATTTTGGTTGCATTGTCTCGCATGATATTAGGTCTGCACTATCCCAGTGATGTAATTGTGGGAGCCATGATTGGTGCATCGGTTGCCAGTGCGATCATTTTACTCGCACCGAGCTTTCATATGGCGTTATAAGTCTTTTAACAAGAATTTAGCAACAGAACACTATCTCTTAAATCAGGTGTTTTGTTAAAGTACGCTCAACGATACAAATTGATTTAGGTTGTTATATGGGCTTACGTTGGACGGATACGATTGATATTGCGATTGAGCTCACCGAAGCACATCCAGATGTAGATCCTCAATGGATTCGTTTTACTGATCTACATGCATGGGTATGTGCCTTGCCTGATTTTAGTGATGATCCGAATAAATCGACGGAAGGTTTGCTTGAAGCCATTCAAATGGCATGGTTAGATGAAGTTCGTTAAAAATTCGTCAGAAATCGCAGAACTTTTGCATATTCAAGCTGATTATTGGCGATGACATCGGTATAATGCGGCAAATTTTTTTAGTTTAGACCATAATAGGAGTCAATCATGGCGATTGAACGCACTTTATCTATCGTAAAACCAGATGCAGTTTCTAAAAACCACATCGGCGACATCTTTGCTCGTTTCGAAAAATCAGGTTTGAAAATTGTTGCAACTAAAATGAAACACCTTTCTCAAGCAGATGCTGAAGGTTTCTATGCAGAGCACAAAGAACGCGGTTTCTTTGCTGACCTCGTTGCATTCATGACTTCTGGTCCTGTGGTTGTTTCAGTTCTTGAAGGCGAAAACGCAGTTCTTGCTCATCGTGAAATCTTGGGCGCGACGAATCCTAAAGAAGCAGCTCCAGGTACAATTCGTGCGGACTTCGCTGTAAGCATCGACGAAAATGCTGCTCACGGTTCTGACTCAGTTGCTTCTGCTGAGCGTGAAATCGCTTACTTCTTTGCTGATAACGAGATTTGCCCACGCACTCGTTAATCCAAAGTATTCAAGCCAGATAAGTGGTATACTACTTATCTGGTTTTTTATTTCTTATAGATTGGGTTGTGCAAATTATGCACAGCATTTTCTAGCGCTGATATCGTTTAGGTAAATATACATGAGTTCTGCAGTGGTCGTTTCATCGGAAAATTTGGATGAAAAACAACAGTCTGTTTCTACACCTGTCGTTCATGCTGTCGAGCAAAAAGTAAATTTACTTGGCATGTCTCGAACTGAATTAGAAAAGTTCTTTGAAGGTTTGGGCGAAAAAAAGTTTCGTGCCAGTCAGGTGATGAAGTGGATTCATCAATATTTTGTGACTGATTTTGCCGAGATGAGTAATATCTCAGGAAAATTACGCGAAAAATTAGAAAAGATTTGTGAAATTAAAGCGCCAGAAGTGGTACACCGTAATTATTCCAAAGATGGAACACGTAAGTGGGTGTTCCGTGTGGGCGACGGTGAAGGTTCTCTGGTTGAAACTGTACTGATTCCGGCTGATGACAAGACTGGGGCACGTAAGACCTTGTGTATTTCATCGCAAGTGGGTTGTGCACTGGATTGTTCATTCTGTTCAACAGGAAAACAAGGTTTTCAGCGTGACCTAACACCAGCAGAAATTATTGGTCAGTTGTGGATGGCAAACTATTCCTATATGGAAGATGTGCCTGTGGCTGAACGCGAGCGTACAGTGACCAATGTGGTCATGATGGGGATGGGCGAACCGTTACTCAACTATGATGCTGTACTCAGTTCAATGCAATTGATGCTGGATGATTTTGCTTATGGCATGTCAAAACGCCGTGTGACGCTATCAACTTCAGGTGTTGTACCTAAAATTGATCAGCTGGCGCAGGACATTGATGTTGCTTTGGCGATTTCATTACATGCACCAAATGACGAACTTCGTAATGAACTTGTGCCAATCAATAAAAAATATCCATTACAACAATTAATCGCTGCTTGCCAACGCTATTTAGCCAAAGATGGCAATGAAAGTGCACGTCGTCATGTCACTATTGAATATGTAATGTTGGAAGGGGTCAATGACCAACCTGAGCATGCCCAACAACTTTTAAAATTGTTAAAAAACTTACCAAGTAAAATCAACCTGATTCCATTTAATCCATTCCCGCATGCCCCGTATGGTCGTTCAAGCCGTAACCGTATCATTGCCTTCCAAAAAACTTTGTCGGATGCCGGATTTGTGTGTACGATTCGTCAGACACGTGGTGATGATATTGATGCCGCATGTGGACAATTAGTAGGACAGGTTGCAGATCGTACTCGTCGTGCTGAACAATGGAAAAAGAAAGTGGCGCAACGACAAGAAATTTTGCGCACACAAGGATAATACTTGGGGAAAGGCGTTGAATACCACTCGAACAAAAACCATTACTGTGACGGCTGTTGTGTTTACTTTGTTTGGCTTAACAGCTTGTCAATCGCCTTCTACAGGATTAAAAAAAGATCCAGAAAAAGCAGTTCAAGTTCGAACACAGCTGGCTGCAGAATATATTCGTAGCCGTGATCTAGATTCGGCCAAACGTTCGCTTGATCAAGCGTTAAAAGTGGACTCTCGTGATGCCAATGCCAATATGATGATGGGCATCTTGCTGCAACAAGAAGGCAGTGCAAGCAATATGGAAAAAGCAGAGGCTTATTTTAAGCGTGCGATTTCCTCAGAACCTGATAATGCTCAAGCGCGTAATAATTACGGTACATATTTGTATCAGCAGCAACGCTATAATGAAGCGATTGAGCAATTTACCCGTGCGGGTGCAACGCTAGGCTATGATCAACGATTTCAGTCGTTGGAAAACCTAGGACGAATCTATTTAAAATTGGGCGATGTTGCGAATGCTGAAAAATCATTCAAACAAGCGCTACAAGCGAATCGAAACGCAACCATTTCAATGTTAGAGTTGGCGGAAATTTTCTATTTGCAACAAAATAATAGAGATGCGTCACAACTATACGAACAATATGTTCGTAATGTAGGGCAGAACAACCAAGGTGCTCGTGCGCTTTGGATTGGTCTACGCATTGCTCGAGCGAATGCGGATCAATTAGGAATGCAGGTACTGGTTAATCAACTACGTGCCCTATTTCCTGATAGTCCAGAATATCAACGTTATTTGCAATTACAGTACAGTACTGAGGCCGTATGGAAATAAATCCAAATTCACATCAGCCAACTGGCTCAACCTCGCCAGCGTCAACGTTAGGAAATATTCAACGACCTGGTGAGTATTTGCGTCAAATTCGTATTGCACAAAAGAAAGAAATTGAAGAGATTGCAAACGTATTGAATATGCCTGTCAAAACTTTGACAGCATTAGAGCAGGATGATTATAAATCCTTGCCGGAAGCGACGTTCATTAAAGGTTATTACCGTGCGTATGCAAAGCATTTAAATGCAGATGCCAGTGCGATCATTCAACGTTTTGATGAAATTTATGTGAATGATACTGGACTTAAAGCCAGCCATGCCCTGAATAATTCTCCAATTAAAATCATGGGGAAATTATCAGGTTCGAAAAGTGTGCGTAATCGTATCTGGTTAAAGCGTATTGCAATCGCGGTGGCTGTCGCTGTATTGGCGTGGTTAGCTGTAATGGCGGTTCAGAACTGGACATCAAGTCATAAAGATGATGAAGATGTGCCAAAGATTAAAAATTCGGATGTGCAGATTTTACCAATGGGAACTAGCACCACAGCAACATCTGGTGACCAACTGGTTCTGGACTTTAATCGACCAACCTCTGTGCATATCGTAGATGCAACAGGTAAAGTATTGGCAACAGGTCGTCAAGCATCAACATTGACTTTAAGTGGTGAATCACCATTTCAAATTCGTTTAGATGATGCGACCGCCGTAGCATTGACTTTAAATCAAGAGAAAATTTCCTTGTCTCCATATACGGTCAATGGAAAAGCAGAATTCCGTTTGTCTCGTTAATGCCAGAGAGTAGAGCTATACGATGATTGTGAACCCAATTAAACGCCGCCCAACACGTAAAATCCGTGTTGGTTCGGTGTATGTCGGTGGTGATGCCCCGATCAGTGTTCAAAGTATGACCAATACTGAAACTTGCGATGTCGAGGCAACTGTGGCGCAAATTCAGCGCTGTGCAGATGCTGGCGCAGATATCATGCGTGTTTCGGTACCGTCGATGGAAGCAGCAGAAGCGTTTGGAGAAATTCGTAAACGCGTTTCTGTGCCATTGGTGGCGGATATTCACTTTGATCATCGTATTGCTTTGGCTGTTGCGGATTATGGCGCAGACTGTCTGCGGATTAACCCAGGCAATATTGGCTCGGATCAAAAAGTACGTGAAGTGGTTGCAGCAGCAAAACATCACGGTATTTCGATTCGTATTGGGGTCAATGCGGGTTCTTTAGAAAAAGACTTACAGGTCAAATATGGTGAACCGACAGGGCAGGCTTTACTTGAGTCAGCAATGCGTCACATCGATATTCTGGATCGTTTGGACTTCCACGAGTTTAAAGTCAGCGTAAAAGCATCGAATGTGTTTTTAACCATGGATGCTTATCGCTTGCTGTCACAACAGATTGATAATCCATTGCATTTGGGTGTGACTGAAGCTGGGATTTACCGTACGGGTACAGTCAAATCGGCGATTGCACTGGGTGGATTGTTGATGGAAGGCATTGGCGATACCATGCGTATTTCGCTTGCGGCAGAGCCGGAAGATGAAATTAAAATCGGCTTTGATATTTTAAAATCATTAGGTTTACGCTCAAACGGGATTAACTTTATTGCTTGTCCGAGTTGTTCACGTCAAGAATTCAATGTAATTCAAGTGATGCAGGCATTGGAAGAGCGTTTAGAGGATATCCGTACGCCGATGGACTTGTCGGTGATCGGGTGTAAGGTGAATGGCCCAGGTGAAGCCAAAGAGGCGGATATCGGGATTGTCGGTGCATCACCGCGTTCACTGGTCTATCGTAATGGTGAAAAAAGTCATTTAATTGACACAAATCAGTTGGTTGATGAAATTGAAACAATGGTTCGTCAACGTGTTCAAGAGCTTGAAGAAGCAAAATCTAAAGAAATTATTCGTAGTTCATCATGAGTTCAATCGTCGCTATCAAAGGTTTTAATGACATCCTTCCAACGCAAACTGCGGCCTGGAGAAGTCTGGAACAACAACTTGCATCATTAATGGATGCGTATGGTTATCAACAGATCCGTTTGCCTATTGTTGAGCAAACCGGTTTATTTAAACGTGCAATTGGTGATGCGACCGATATCGTTGAAAAAGAAATGTATACCTTTTTCGACAAAGGTACGCCACCTGAATCACTCACCTTACGTCCTGAGGGGACGGCGGGTTGTGTACGTGCCATGTTAGAGCATAACCTGTTGCGTGGTGCGACACCGCGTGTCTGGTATCTCGGGCCAATGTTCCGCTATGAAAAGCCACAAAAAGGCCGCTATCGTCAGTTCCATCAATTTGGTGTTGAAACTTTTGGTGTGGCAACGCCTGATATTGATGCTGAACTCATTTTAATGACCGCGCGTTTATGGAAACGTATGGGTGTGGCAGCGAATGTTCGCTTAGAGCTCAATACTCTTGGTGAAACAGATGAGCGTGCAGAATATCGTGCGGCCTTGGTTGCGTTCTTAAACCAACACAAAGATGCCTTGGATGAAGATTCACAACGCCGTTTAACCACGAATCCTTTGCGTATTCTGGATTCGAAAATTGAATCAACGCAAAAGATTTTGGAAAATGCACCGAAGTTGCATGATTTTCTTAAAGAAGATTCAATCAACCACTTCCAGCAATTACAGCAATACCTCACTGATGCAGGTGTTGAGTTTGTGATTAACCAAAAGTTAGTGCGTGGCTTGGACTACTATAACAAGACCGTATTCGAATGGACCACCACCATGTTGGGTTCTCAAGGAACGGTGTGTGCGGGTGGTCGCTATGATGGCTTGGTTGGACAGCTTAAAGGTAAAGCCGATCAGTCTGTTCCAGCGGTTGGTTTTGCCATGGGAATGGAACGTTTGCTGTTGTTGGTTGAACAAGTTGCACAAGCCAAAGACGTACGTGATTGTGAAGTATTCTTGTTGGCTGAGCCAGCGTACCAAGCCAAAGCTTTGGTATTGGCAGAGCAGATGCGTGATCAGTTAGAGGCAGTAAATAGTCCAATTCGCCTGAAAACAGGTTCACAAGGCAGCATGAAAAGCCAGATGAAAAAGGCCGATCAATCTGGCGCAATCTATGCGGTGATCTTGGGTGAGCGCGAGTGGGAATCACAGCAGCTTCTCGTTAAAGAACTTGCGACAGCAGAACAGTCACAAGTTGCTTTAACTGAACTGGCGCCATTTTTTATCGAAAAATTTAAACAATAAATTGCACAAGTTAGGAAAAGGACAATCACATGAGTTTAAGTGATGAAGAACAACTCGACCAGTTCAAGTCGTTTGCCAAAAAATATGGTTCTGCAATCATTAGCGGAATTCTCATTGCCTTGATTGCCTTTTTCGGATGGGAATACTGGCAAAAGAAAAATCTTGCCGAATCCCAGAACCAGACTGCCAAGGTACAAAAGTTGATGGATGAAGCGAAGGCGGCATCGGGTCAGCCGAATGCCTTTGCGACGTTGTCAGAAACAGCAGATAAAATTGTCAAAGACGATGCAGACTCTGCTCAAGCGATTCAAACACAATTTATCATGGCGAAGCTTGCTTATGACAAGCAGGACTATGCGGCAGCTGAAAAAGCATTGAAGAAAGTTGAAGCTTCAAAAGTCAAGGATGCGGGCTTGCTGCAAATTGTTAAATTACGTTTAGCAGATTCGCAACTGGCACAAAGCAAATATGATGAAGCTTTGAAAACTCTATCTAGCGTGACAGATCCAGCATTCAAGGCAACTGCGGATGAACTTCGTGGTGATATTTTTGTTGCCAAAAAAGACAATGAATCTGCACGCAAAGCGTATCAAAGTGCATGGGATAACTTGCTCGAGCGCAAACAGGAACGTCAGCTTTTACAAATTAAACTCGAAAGTGTTGGCGTTTTAGTAGATGATCCTGAGTTTGAGCGCCCGATCTTAGATACCAAAGTGGATGAGTCTTAATGCAGAATAAACTAAAACTACCTTTGGCAATTGCCATTGCTTCAGCTTTACTCGTTGGTTGTTCAAGCAATAAAGTAAAAGAAGCAAAACCGAATCCATTGCCAAAAATCGTACAAGAACAAAGTTTAAACCTTGTGTTCTCACAAAGTGTTTCGTCGACCAATGCGGCAGAATCTTTGCGCTTGCAGCTAGATACTGACAATGGTGTGATTTTTGCGATTGATCCGGATGGTCAGATTTCTGCTTACAAAGGTAAACAGCGTCTTTGGAAAAGTAAAATCACCAAACAAGAACTCACTGCGGGTGTTGAAGCGGGTGAAGGGATTGTGGTCAGTGGCAATCGTAAAGGCCAGTTATTTGCTTTAGATCAAGCGACAGGCGAGCAAAAGTGGACAGCGAAATTGTCTGGTGCCATTTTGTCTCCATCTTTGATCCAGTCAGGTCGTGTGATTACTATTGCCAATGACGGGACTGTATTTGCACATGATGCGGTGACTGGACAACAGGTCTGGGCCTATAAGTTGCCAAATGTCCAATTTAGTTTACGTGGCCAACCTGCACCCGTTCGTCTAGATGAGCGTACGGTATTGATTGGTTCTGCAAATGCCTATATTTATGCCTTGGATATTATCAGTGGTGTGCCACGTTTCCAACGCCGTGTGGCAATCAGTGAAGGTCGTTCAGACATTCAGCGTTTAGTTGATGTCGTAGGTGATCCTGTTGTTGCAGGACAGTATTTAGTGACCACCAGCTTCCAAGGTCAAGTCACAGTGACTGATCTCACGACACAACGTGTGGTGTGGAGTGAAGATGCCAGCAGTACCAATAGTGCTGAAGTTGCGGATAACAAAGTTTTTGTTACGACGACGGATGGCAAGCTGAATGCCTATAGCCTGGCGACAGGTGAGCTGGTTTGGCAAAATGAAGAATTGCTGAATCGCAAGCTGAGTAATCCTGTAATGCTAGGGCAAAATCTTGTAGTGGGTGATTTGGATGGCGTATTGCATCTGATTAATCCTGCTTCAGGTAAGTTGATTGGCCGTGCCAAAACCAGCGGTGAAGTTCGCTCGCTGCGCGTAATTGACAATCAACTTTATGTTGCAACACGAAAAGGTGCATTAAGCATTTGGCAGAATCGTTAATTTTGTTCTAGCTTGTGGTAAAATGCACAATTAGCTATTGCTAATAAAAGAATGATCGGGGTATTTGTTTAAACAAAACCCCGAATTTTTATTGTGATTACTTGATCACCAAAATCTTCCATACTGTTTCTGATACGATGTCATCAACGATGGCTCGTCTGAATTAAGGTTAATTTATGAAACCCGTTATTGCGCTCATTGGTCGTCCAAACGTCGGAAAATCAACGCTATTTAACCAAATCACCAAAAGTCGTGATGCTTTGGTTGCTGACTTCGCTGGTTTAACTCGTGACCGCAAATATGGCGATGCGGTTTATCAAAATAAATCGTTCATTGTCGTAGATACGGGGGGTATCGGTGAGAATGAGGGCGGTATTGATTCATACATGGCCGAGCAGTCGAAGACCGCGATCCATGAAGCAGACATTATTGTGTTTGTCGTCGATGCGCGTGCTGGCCTGTTGGCATCCGATGAGCAAATTGCACGCGAACTTCGTACCCTAGGCAAAAAAGTCTACTTGGTTGCCAATAAGGTTGATGGTGTTCATGCTGAAGCAGCTTTGGTTGAGTTTTATAAGCTCGGTATGGGTGAACCAATGCAGGTTGCGGCCAGTCATGGTCGTGGTGTACAGCAAATGCTGGAAGAAGTATTGGCTGAAGTCCCAGAAGATGAAAATCCAGATGAACACAATAAAAATACCGGTTTACGTTTAGCGATTATCGGCCGTCCAAACGTAGGTAAATCGACTTTGGTTAACCGTTTGTTGGGCGAAGAACGTGTGGTTGCATTTGACCAGCCGGGAACAACACGTGACTCAATTTATATTCCTTATGAGCGTGATGGTCGTCAATATACTTTAATTGATACTGCGGGTGTGCGTCGTAAAGGTAAAGTCGATGAAATGATTGAGAAGTTCTCAATCGTGAAAACATTGCAAGCCATGAAAGATGCCCATGTGGTGGTCGTGGTAGTGGATGCACGTGAAGGTATTGTTGAACAAGACTTACATTTGATTGGTTATGCACTTGAAGCTGGTCGTGCCATGGTGATTGCGATCAACAAATGGGACAACATGACCGAGTATGATCGTAAGCAGTGTAAGCTCGATGTTGAACGCCGTTTTGACTTCATTCCATGGGCGAAAATTCATTTAATTTCTGCATTGCATGGGACTGGGGTGGGTGAACTCTATCCATCGATCCATCGTGCGTATGAATCAGCAAATTTAAAAGTTTCTCCTGCGAAACTGACCCAGATTTTAAGTGATGCAACTGAAGCGCATCAGCCGCCAATGATCAGCGGTCGTCGTATTAAAATGCGTTATGCGCATATGGGTGGACAAAATCCACCGACTATCGTGATCCACGGGAACAAGGTTGATAAGACACCTGCTGACTATCGTCGTTACTTGGAAAACGTATTCCGTCGAGTGTATAAACTTGAAGGAACGCCAGTCCGTATCGATTTTAAAACGTCAGAGAATCCATTTGAAGGGCGCAAATCGCAAGTGGATGAGCGTGTAGCGGCGCGTAAACGTCGTTATGTTCAGAAATTCAAAAAAGCAGAAAAGAAATTTAAGCGTTAAGCTATTCTGGATGCCGAAAAGCCCAAAGTTTGCTTTGGGCTTTTTTGTATCAATAACGGGAGTGATCAGATGGCGGGTCAAATCGAAATCCATGTTCAGGCATTGGCACAACTTCTGCAAAAAAATAAAGCTGACTTTGCTGATTTAAGATTGTTTAATCACTATAAAAAAGAGCAGATCAGAACCTATAGAAATACGTTGCTGGCAAATCAACTGCTTTGCTCGGTGGACGATTTAAATTTTTCCAAGCATGAACACGGTAAACCCTTTTTAAGCTCCCATACCTTACATTTTAATCATTCGCATAGTCAGCAATATTATGCCTTGGCGATGAGTGAACGGGTCAAAGATCTTGGGCTTGATGTTGAAGAGCTGGATCGAAAAGTGCGTTTTGATGCCTTGGCTCAACATGCGTTTCATGCCGAGGAATATCGAATCTGGCAACAGCAGGATCAGGATGCTGAATACTGGTTCAGAGTCTGGACCACCAAAGAAGCAGTTTTAAAAGCATCAGGTTTAGGTATTCGTCTGGACTTGAATAGTCTGAATACCCAAGTACATCCGTCCAATCAAGGAGGGATGTGTTCTCATCCGTTGATTGGGAGCTTTGCTTATCAAAACTTTATTCTTCATCAGAACATGGTATTGACTGTCGCGTGGCGGGCAGAGCAGTCCTGCCGTGGTTTCCAGTTTCCACAGATCCAGATCATTCAGCATTAAAAAAACCATCCATGCATTCATTGATGGTTTTGAGGAATATTCAAGCTTTGCTGAGGATGGATATTGCTTGTTTTCAAAGCAACACTTTCCCGAGAGAGACGATAGTAAAAACTACTACCGAGGAGGACTCCAATAAACCAGTTGAAGGGCGCCAAAAACTGAAAACTTGGAATAAGCACCAAGAGTAGGCCAATGCTGACTGCGGCCATTAAGCTCACGATGGCTTTTCGATTGATGCCTTTTTGATAGTAATATGCTGCTGTGGGTTGGTCGCTAAATAAGTCATCGACCAGCATTTGTTGTTTATTAATCAGGTAAAAGTCAGCGAGTAGAATGCCAAACAGTGGACCGATAAATGCTGCTAAAGTATCAAGCGTATAGTGAATCAGTTCAGGGGAGTTAAATAAATTCCATGGGGTGATAAAGATCGAACCAATCGCGGCAATCATGCCAGCTCTGCGAAAACTAAGAAAGCGTGGGGCAAGATTAGAAAAATCAAACCCAGCTGAAACGAAATTCGCCACAATATTAATGCCAATGGTCGCGGTTAATACTGTTAATAAACCGAGTACCACTACAACCCCGTTATCGATCATGGCAACCGTTTCGAGTGGATCATGTACCATTTTTCCAAACACAGTAAACGTCCCTGAAATAATCATGACGACGATGACAGCAAAGAAGAGAAAGTTAAACGGTAGTCCCCAAAAGTTACCCTTTTTGACCTGTTGCATATCTTTGCCATAACGGGAGAAATCACCAAAGTTGAGTAAGGGACCTGAGAAATAAGACACTACTAATGCGATGGCGATAATGGTTTGCATGATCTGTTGATTGACGCTGAGGTGTTTATCACTGAGCTTAAAGGAAATCTGCTGCCAGCCTGCTTTCCACACCAGCCATAATGCCAGTGCCAACATCACCACATAGACCATTGGGCCTGCCCAGTCGATAAACACCTTGATGGTGTCCATCCCTTTCCAGAAAACCAGTGCTTGTATCGCCCAGATCAAACTAAAACAGATCCAGCCAATCATGCTTAGACCTGCAAATTCAGTCAGTGTAAGCGGATATAAGGCTGGATAGAACTTAAGAAGAATCATCATCAGGGCATTGGAGGCCAGCCAGGTTTGAATGCCATACCATGAAACCGCAATCAGGCCGCGAATTAAGGCTGGAATATAGGCTCCATAAATCCCGAAGGCTTGGCGAGAGATGACGGCATAGGGAACACCTGAAATTTGACTAGGTTTTGCAACCAAGTTCGCCGCAATTTGGACAATTACGATACCAATCAGTAAAGCCAGCAACACTTGCCAACTGGCAAGACCGAGTGAAAATAAGCTCGCTGCGACCACATAGCCGCCCATACTATGCACATCAGACATCCAAAAGGAAAAGATGTTATACCACGTCCAATTTTGTTGCGCAGGGATGAGATCTTCATTGGAGAGTTTAGGACTATAGTTCGGGCTATCGCTCATGATGGGTCTTCAAGATAAACTACTGTTCAGACCAGTGATGCATAAATTAAGCCAACTTTATTTTATTATTTTAAATTTATTATTAATTTATTGATTATATTTGTTTAAATATTTAATTTTATAGTTTAACTGTTCAGACCAGTTGGATTGAAATATGATCACTCTTATTTTTTGAATTAAAAATGTGCAGAAATGAGAAACGCGACTCGAATTCAAATCATTAATCCAAATACCTGTGTCGAAATGACCACATCAATTGCTGAGGCTGCGCGTCAGGTAGCCGCGGTAGATACCGAAATTATCGCCCAGTCTCCCGAGAAAGGCGTGTTATCGATTGAAGGGCATTATGATGAGGCAATGTCTGCTGTTGGGGTACTTGAATTAATTCAACAAGGCAAAGCGCAGCAGGTCGATGGGCATATTATTGCCTGCTTTGGTGATCCAGCCTTGCATGCGGCCAGAGAGTTGGCTCAAGCGCCTGTGATTGGCATTGCCGAAGCTGCATTCCATATGGCCAGTTTGGTGGCGACAAAATTTTCGATTGTCACCACCTTGGCCCGAACCAAAATTATTGCTGAACATTTATTGCATCAATATGGCTTTGAACGGAAATGTGCACAGATTCGATGCATTGATCTTTCTGTATTGGCTTTGGAATATGATAAGCAAGCGGCCTATGAAAAATTATTGGCAAGCTGCCAGCAAGCCAAAATGCGTGATGGGATTGGCGCGATCGTCTTGGGCTGTGGCGGCATGGCCGAGATGGCGGATCAGGTCAGTCTAGAGCTGGGAATTCCGATTATTGATGGGGTTCGGGCTGCGGTTAAACTGATTGAAAGCCTGCATGGTTTAGGCATTCAAACCAGTAAGTGGGGAGATTATGATTATCCCTTAATAAAAGGATAATGAAGCGCAACTGCGTGTAAAAATATCGATGATGAGCGTCTGTTTAAGTTCAGCTTTTCCTTAAAGCGCATACAACAATGCCAGCATTTCGCTGGCATTGTTGTTCAATCAAAAGAAGGGAGATTAAGGAATCTCTTCTTCTTCAAATTCAGGTTTAACTTGAACAATAAAGTCCTGACGGTTCAGACCACGCCATAAGGCGAATGCGGTACCGATATAGATCGATGAGTAAGTACCGACAAAGATACCGACAAACATCGCCATAGAGAACCAGTGTAAGCCATCACCGCCTAAGAACATCATGGCCAGAACCACGAGTAATAAGGTCATCGAGGTGTGAATGGTACGACGTAAAGTTTCTGTTAAGGCGATGTCTACGATTTCACGAGGACTTGCACCACGAATTTTACGGAAGTTTTCACGGATACGGTCCGATACCACGATATTATCGTTGAGTGAGAAACCAATCACTGCAAGTACAGCCGCTAATACGGTTAAGTCGAATGGCCATTGGAACAGCGCAAAGGCACCAAAAATGATGATAATGTCATGGAATAATGACATTACAGCACCGACAGCCATTTTAAACTCAAAGCGAATGGTCACGTAGATCAACATCAGGATCAAAGCAAGTGCGACTGCGCCAGCAGAGCGTACATAGAGCTCATTACCCACCGCACCACCGACAGAGTCCACTTTGTGAACTTCTACCGTGTTATTTGGCAATTGAACCGCTTTAGTGATGCTATTGCTCAGGTCTTCAACATTCAGGTCTTCTTGTACAGGCATACGCACGATCAGGTCGGTATTACTCCCCAAAGTTTGTACTACAGCATCTTTGAAGCCTGCACGATCCAAGGCTTGAATCACTTGAGCAGGTTGAACCCCTTGCTTGTAGTTTAATTCAGCCGAAATACCACCGGTAAAGTCCAAGCCCAGATTGAGACCTTTGGTCGCGATAAAGAAGATACTGGCAATGGTAATCAGGATCGAGAAGATGGCCGCAGGTGTGGCAATCTTCATGAATGGGATGATTTTTAGATCATCTGGGCGACCGTATTGCTTTGAGTCTTGTTGAGTCAGATCAGTCATGTGAATCTCCTTAAATACTCAACTTGTTCAAATTACGGCGTTTGCCATAAATGAGCTGTACGATTGCACGCGTTACTGTAATCGCAGTAAACATCGAACAAATAATACCAATCATCAAGGTCACCGCGAAGCCTTTGATCGGACCTGTACCAATCGCGAATAAAATAAACGCAACAATGAACGTGGTTAAGTTCGAGTCGAGAATGGTGTTATAGGCGCGATCATAACCCGCAACAATTGCCTGTTTGGGCGAGGCACCCCAGAGCATTTCCTCTCGTATTCGTTCACAGATCAGGACGTTGGCATCGACCGCCATTCCAATGGTAATCACGATACCCGCAATACCCGGTAGGGTGAGGGAAGCCCCAATCCAAGACATTACGGTTAAGATCATGGCAAGGTTGAACACCAAGGCAAAGTTGGCGATCAAACCGAATAAACGGAAGAATACCACCATCCAAATCGCAACCAACAAGAAGCCGATTTGAGTCGATAACACGCCCTTATCAATGTTTTCTTGACCCAAGCTTGGACCCACCACACGTTCTTCAACGAAGTACATTGGGGCAGCCAAAGCACCTGCACGAAGCATTAAGGCAAGTTCTGCTGCTTCTTGTGGTGAATCTAGACCGGTAATACGGAATTGCGAACCCAATACCGCTTGGATCGTTGCAGCGTTGATCACCACAGATTCGGTATATGGAGTACGAACTTCAGTCTGGACACCTGTGTTTGGATCAGCCACGTAAGAGATTTTTTGTTTATTCTCGATAAACAAAACCGCCATACGTTTGCCAACTGCACCACGCGTGGCATCTGCCATCAGCTTACCACCCGAAGAATCGAGGGTGATATTTACTTCAGCACCGCCAGAGTCTTGGCTAAAGCCAGAACTTGCGTTTTGTACACGTTCACCAGTCAAGATACGGTTACGTTGTAACAGGAGTTGACGACCACTGTCTAAAGACTGATAGGCAAATACCTCAGTCCCAGGAGGAAGTGGCTGGCCATTATATTTACCCGTATATGGATCAATATATTGATCATTGCTATCTGCAACCAAACGGAACTCTAAGTTCGCAGTACGACCCAAGACACGTTTTGCTTCAGCGGTATCTTGCACACCCGGTAATTCAACCACAATACGGTTGCTACCCTGTGTTTGTACCAGAGCTTCAGCCACACCGAGTTCATTAATACGGTTACGTAAGGTGGTTAAGTTTTGGTTGACTGCATAAGATTGAATTTCCTGACGGCGTGCATCGGTATAATTCAGTCTTAAAGTTGCACCAGATGAAGTAGCAACCGCTTGTTGAGTAAACTCATTGCCATTACGACGTAAAAAATCAGTCGCTGCATCACGGTCGGCATTGCTGGCAAACTGGATGGTAATGGTGTTGTTACTTAACGCAAGGTTGTTAAATTTGATTTTGTTATCACGGAATTGACGACGCAAATCAGTCGCAGATGTTTCCATACGCTGACTAATGGCTTTATCCATGTCGACTTCGAGCAAGAAGTGTACGCCACCACGTAAGTCCAAACCAAGTTTCATCGGTTTTGCGCCAATCTTTTGCAACCACTCAGGGGTGGTTGGGGCAAGGTTGAGCGCAACGACATAATCATCACCTAAATCACGGCGTAACACTTCTTTGGCTTTTAACTGTGCTTCAGAAGAGCTTAAACGTAATAATGCCGCGTTATTGGTGAAGCTATTGTCGTGGCTGCTAATGTTGGCAGTTTTTAAAATCTGCTCCGCTTTTTGCACGATAGTCTGATCAATTTTAGTGCCTGCTTTTGCCCCCGAAATTTGGACAGCAGGTTCATCTGGATACAGACTTGGAAGTGCATATAACGTACTGATCACAAGTACCACAAGGATCAGTAAATATTTCCATGCAGGGTAACGCATTCGCTTTCTTCTTAAATGAAAAAGTCGTGCTGAGGCACGACTATTTTATGATTAAAGGTTATTTAATGTGCCTTCAGGTAATACTGAAATGACACTCGCACGTTGGATTTTTACCTCAACACCGCGAGTGAGTTCAACAACTGCAAAGTCACCTTCAAGTTTGGTAATTCTCCCCATTAAACCACCAGCAAACACGATCTCGCTGCCTACACCCAGGCTTTCGATTAAAGAACGGTGTTCTTTAGCGCGTTTCGCTTGAGGTCTCCAGATCAAGAAATAGAAGATTGCGATAAATACCGCGATCATCAACAAGTTTGCCATAAGGCTTGGACCTTGTGCCGCAGCAGGTGCAGCGTGAGCAGTAGAGATGAAAAAACTCATTTCGATTTCCTAAAATTAAAAGGCAAAAAATTAATAATAAATTCCAATTCGTTTTGCAATGTACCTTGTCTTGCGATCAGGCGCAAATCTTGATGCAAATCGTTCAGCTTAGTCCTCTGGACATGCTGGAACTTCTAAGCCACGACGGGTATAAAAGTCCTGAACGTACTCATCAAATGTGCCGTTATCCAATGCATCACGCATACCTTGCGTCAGACGTTGGTAGTAACGCAAGTTGTGGATGGTGCCAAGCATTGATGCCAGCATCTCACCGCACTTCTCTAAATGATATAAATAGGCACGGGTAAAGTTTTTACAAGTGTAGCAATCACAATGTGGGTCTAAAGGCCCTTTATCATGACGATATTTACTGTTACGGATACGGACCAGACCATCGGTGACAAAATAATGACCATTACGGGCATTACGGGTTGGCATCACACAGTCAAACATATCGACACCACGGCGAACCGCTTCCACGATGTCTTCTGGTTTACCCACACCCATTAAGTAACGTGGTTTGTCTTGCGGCATTTTGTTGGGTAAATAATCAAGTACCTTGATCATTTCTTCTTTCGGTTCACCGACCGAAAGCCCCCCAATCGCATAGCCATCAAAACCAACTTCCAACAAGCCTTTGAGTGATTCATCTCGTAGGTCTTCGTACATGCCGCCTTGAATAATGCCGAATAAGGCATTTTTATTCTTGAGCGCGTCATGATGGTGGGTTTTACAACGTTTTGCCCAACGTAAAGAAAGCTGCAATGATTTTTGCGCTTCTTCATGCGTGGCAGGGTAAGGGGTACATTCATCAAAAATCATCACGATATCTGAATTCAGTACATGTTGAATCTCCATTGAAATTTCTGGAGACAAGAATACCTTTGAACCATCAATCGGAGAGCGGAAGGTCACACCTTCTTCTTTGATTTTACGCATTGCGCCCAAGCTGAAGACCTGGAAACCACCAGAGTCGGTCAAAATCGGTTTATCCCATTGGATAAACTCGTGCAGACCGCCATGCTCTTTAATTACTTCCAAACCTGGACGTAAATATAAGTGGAAGGTATTTCCTAAGATAATCTGTGCCTGAATTTCTTCAATATCACGAGGCAGCATGCCTTTTACTGTACCGTAGGTACCAACGGGCATAAACACAGGGGTTTCAACCACACCGTGTTCTAAAGTAAGTCGACCACGACGGGCGCGCCCCGACTGGCCTAATTTTTCAAATTTCATGTAATAACCTGAGCAAGATCGAAGTGCTACTATGATTGCAGCGCAAGAAGGCGAAAAAACAGTTCGCTGATCGAAAGCGGCTATTTTCCCCGATTATGGCGTGCAGTTCTACTACTAAATGTAGCGAGAGATAAAATAGATTTAGTTTGATAAGTTTTGGGTGATATTTGCTCGAATGTTGATGAGCAAATACTGATTGAAGTGAATAAGGTTTTTGCATTTTGTAATGCGAAATTTGCGAGGGAATTTGCTATCGAGATGGCGGCATGGATGCCGCCGCGTTAGACTGCGGTAGCAGGGATGTACCGTCAGTCTATGAACAGCGATTAAAGCTGTGCAAGGGTTTTGGTTACTTTTGCTAAAACAAAAGTAACTCCAACCGAAGGTTTTTGCTGGAATGAGTGAGATAACTGTAAGACGCTAAAATGTTATAACTACCGCACTAAAAATTCGGTTTATAGTCAAAATTTTCAGTCGCCAGATTATCCTTAAATGGGCGAATGGCTTTCTTCGATAAAGTCAGGGTATTGATCAGGTTGTTTGGAAACACTTCGATCTGGTTATTAAACAATTCCACATTGCGGTTAAAGATGGTGATTGCTGCACCAACATTTTCGTTTTGTTCCTGAATATCATCCATCATCTTGCTATACAACGCATCGGCTTTCAGTTCAGGATAATTCTCGACCACCACATTTAGGCTGCGAATCAGCTCCTTACTCATTTTCTCGATCTGTTGTAGTTGAGAAATATCAGTGTCATTCACATTCAGGTTGAGAATCTGCTGCCGCAACTCGGTGACTTTTTCCAAGGTCGATTTTTCAAACTGGGTGTATTGATCCAGTGTGGCTTCCAAGGCTTCCAGAGTCTTTACTTTTTGACGCTCGAAGTTGGCCACTTCTGACCATGCCCGTTTGGTGGCATTAAAATAACGTACGATGTTATTGCGGATAGAAATACCCCATACGATCAGGAGTACAAAAAAACCTAAAAAGATAAGTAAACCAGTCATCACCATTCCCCTTATTGTTATTACTCAATGATTAACGAATTAAATTCAGCATCCATTGTTGAAACGTCTGATATTGCGGCATGGTCATGGTGCGTAAATGTCCACGCAATGCAGGAATATCATGGATGTCGTTGCGTTTACTGGCGGTTTCGAAAAGATTTTGTTCGCCCACGTAACACAGGATTTGTTCTTGATGATGATAAATTAAATCTCCTGTAAAATGTTGAAAAAAATCATGCAGTTTTAAAGTGAGGCTCGGGCTGACTTCTTTGGCGAGTTGATGCTGATTCAAGCCAAAGATATTCAATTCTTGATTAATCAAAATGTCGCTGCTTTGCCAAGAACTGGTATATGGTTCAAAAAAATCTGAGCGCTGATTGCTGACGGCAATTCCCAAAGCTGGCATTTGAAAAATAAAAGCACCCCATAAATCTTTATGCATTTCTTTGACAATTTTTTTATCACTGTTTTGATCCTGAAGAATCGGCATTTCACTGACATAATGATATTGAAACAGGAGAACCTGATGTTCTGTGTTGCCATCATGCCAAGTCGTAGAGGCGTAGTGGGTAATTTCATTGGACTCACTGCCGCGGTTAAACAGTGGGAAATGTTGCTTTAATTTGCTCATCACCAAAATCGGTTGCGCTTGAATGGGGAGATAAGCAGGGAGCTGCTGGAACTGCAAACCATAGCGTAATACGGTCATACGTTGTTCCAGATAGTTGATCACACGTGTTAATGGTTCCTGTGGTTCATAGAGCAGATAGGCCAGAAAACCGGTAAGAAATGCCCCGAGCAGGCTCCAGATATATTGAATATATGGATGGATAAAATAGCCAAACACCAGCGTTCCGATACTGATGATACCCAGTAGGTAGGGAAGAGCATTAAAGAAACACAGATTATGATCTTCACGCCAAGGATGCAGTGCATCTAACAAATCCTGATCGCTATGTGATTTTTGTCCAGCCTCCCACAACCGGGCAATATTACGGAACACCTGCGCATTTTTTTTGCGTCGGATGTGGAGAGCTTGTTGTACTGTATCGATCGGCATGGAGGTTTTATTTCATTATAATTGCTTTGTATGAGCTGAATTATGCTTTAAATTTCAGAAACTAAGAAGCCTTGTAAGCTATTTTAATTGTTTTAAATAAAATTATAGCGTCTTGAGTAAACTGGCAAATGCATCTTGTAAACGTTGCAGTTTTGGCATTTGCAGTTGTTCCAGTTTTTCAGCCAATTCATTCACTGTAATCGCCTGAAATAAATAATTATTTTCTGCCAAAGGAGATTCATTGAGTAACCAGCACATTAAGCCTGTGTGTGGATCAACATAAAAATCACTATGAAAAGCCAGCATCATATTCTCAAGTGCCAGTAACCGCTCTGGTGTTAAGAATTTAACAAACTCAAACTCATTGACACCACTTTGTTGATACTTTTGATTAAAGCGAATGTCACTGGATTGCCATTCAATGCCAAGATGACAACGACTTTTATGCGCGGCTGAAATACTGATGCCCTGAAATGGGAAGTTTTCCATCAACACACCCCATAAATTAGAATGGTGGGTTTCATAGAAAGTTTGACCTTGCTCGTCGGTTTTTTCGACAGAATAAGCGTAACGATATTTAAAAACTGAATAATCATAGGTTTTTTCTTTAACTATTATTTGTCCAGCAAGCAAAGTTGTAACGATATTGTCTTTATCACCGAATTGAAATAAGGGGTGGTCCTGTAATACATGTTTTAATGGCGTATTTGCATGATCAAACCGAACCTGATAGGTCTGTTCCAGCATATAAAACCTAAGTTCCTCTTTTAATTTTTCCAGTTCACTTGTCGGAATCCGATAACGGATGCCAAGACCAAACAGAACAACACAAACAATCAGGTAGTAGGCTGAGAACAAAAGGCCTGCCAATAAAAAAATGAGACTCAGGGTGGTCAGCGCCCAGTAAAGATAATTCTTGATATATAGGTTTTGCTGGGCTTGCCAGTGTTTTAAGCGATCAATAAGCGTGTCGGGGGAGGGCTGCTCTGCAAGCAACTGGCGAATGGCCTCAATATTTTCTAAGGTTGTCTGATTATGCATAAATTGATTTTGAAAGTTTGTTTGAATTTTTTTTGATATAAATGGCATAATTTTTTAAATCATCATTTTAAAAAAATCGACTAAACCGTAGTTTAGTCGATTGATCATTATTAAGCGTCGAGCTTATCCACCAACATCGCATCGCCATAACTAAAGAAGCGATAACGTTGTTCTACTGCATGGGTATAAGCAGCCAAGATATTGTCCCGATTCGAGAGCGCTGAAACCAACATCAGTAAGGTCGATTCTGGTAAATGGAAGTTGGTAATCAAACGATCTACGATACAGAACTGATAACCTGGATAGATAAAGATCTGGGTATCGCCTGTCCAAGCTGCAATTTTACCTTGATTGGCTTGTGCTGCACTTTCTAAGGCACGGGTCGCCGTAGTGCCTACCGCAATGACTTTGTTACCGCGTGCTTTGGTTGCCAAAATCAGATCAATGGTGGCTTGCGGTACATCACACCATTCACTGTGCATAATATGATTGGTGATGTCTGTGGTACGCACAGGCATAAACGTTCCTGCACCGACATGTAGCGTGACAAAGGTTTTTTGTATGCCTTTAGCGGCTAGTTTGTCTAATAAGCTTTGGTCGAAATGCAGGCTTGCTGTCGGCGCAGCAACGCTGGCAATTTTTTCAGGGTCGTGGAAGACGGTTTGATAGCGTTCGGTATCAATCTCTTCGGCTTCACGATTGAAATAAGGTGGAATCGGCAGCTGACCGTATTGATCCAGTACTGACAGAATCGGTTGTGAAAACTTCACCACAAACAGATTTTCATGGCGACCTTGTACCGTGACAGGCACAGCATCTTCACCGATATACAGTTCTGCGCCTGCTTTAGGTGAGTTGCTTGATTTGATATGGCAATGTGCAGTGTGGGTGTCCAACATGCGTTCAACCAGAACTTCGATAGCTCCGCCTGTAGCACGTTTACCTTTTAAGCGTGCCTTCATGACTTTGGTGTCATTTAGTACCAGCAAATCACCGTCTTCGAGTAGATCGAGGATATCGGTGAAGCTATGGTCGTGATATTGACCTTGGGCATCGATATGCAGCAGGCGAGATGCGCTACGGCTGTCTAATGGATAGCGAGCAATAAGTTCATCGGGGAGATCAAACGAAAAGTCGGAGAGTTGCATACATCTAAAACATTGCAAAAATTGGGCGTAGTATAGTCTTTTTTGCGTTTTCTCGCTGAGTTCGTGTGTTTATTGAGAGAAAAATATCTGAGTGATTTAAAAGTGAGCAATAAGCGTGAGTTAGTGTTTGACAATAAAATCAAACAGGTTATTATACGCAACACAAAGCATCGCACTCTTCCCGAGGTGGTGAAATTGGTAGACGCGGCGGACTCAAAATCCGCTGTCAGAGATGACGTGTCGGTTCGAGTCCGACCCTCGGGACCATATGCTTAACGGTGTATGTAGAATTATAAAAAAATAACTTTAATAAATAAGAGTTTACCTCTAAACCTATCTGTTATATCACGTTATATCCCTTGTTACTATGTCTAAAAATAGGTACCCTCATAGGTCCCCTATATTTTTAATTGCTTAAAGTTTGTGTTCTTATGGCAAGATCAGTAATACCTTTAACAGATGCTAAATGCGTAGCAGCCAAACCTAAAGATAGAGAATATACATTACAAGATGGAAATGGACTGTATCTTAGAATAAGAGAGACAGGTGCTAAAACATGGGTATATCGATATCAGAGTAAAAAATCAGGAAAACGAGAAAAAATATTATTAGGAAGTTATCCAGCATTAACTTTGGCGAAAGCTAGAGAGAAGAGACATGAATATGAGAGGATGCTTGCCGAAGGACTTGACCCTAAAGAGCAAATTGAAATTCTAAGGGTAAAAGCAAATAATATTCTTACTTTAGAAATGGTTGCTAGGGATTGGTTGAATGCTTATGCAATTAGAAAACCATTAGATGATGATACTAAACACAAACGATTGCGTAAGTTTGAAAATCATTTATTTCCTAAATTTAAAGATAAAAAAATTGACCAGATTACGCTCAGGTCCTTGAAGGATGCCTTAAATGCCATATATGAGCATTCACCTGATAATGCTCAAAGAATAAGAGCTGATTTAATCCTTATCTTCGCATATGCAGTACAGCATACTTATCTAGAAACAAATATTGCTCGGGATTTAGAGGATATGGATTTATCAGCTAAAAAGAACCACCGAGCTACGTTTAAGAGTTTAGATCGTGTTCCAGAACTAATAAGGCGCATTAAAGAAGATACAGGACATCCTTTAACAAAGCTTTGTCTACTAGTTGCTTTGCATACATTCTTAAGATCTTCTGAAATCAGGTTTGCAAGATGGGATGAAATAGATTTTGAGAGAAAGCAATGGACTGTTCCTCCTGTTCGGGACCTGATTGCTGGTATAAAGCATTCTAATAGGGGAGCAAAAATGAAAGAAAGTCATCTCGTTCCTCTATCCCCTCAGGCTATTGAGGTATTAAAGAAAGTGCATCAATATAGTGGTAATTGTGCTTTTGTCTTTCCAAGTCCTAATAATCATCAAAATTTTATTAGTGAAAATACACCAAATGATGCGCTACGTCGTATGGGGTATGATACGAATAAAGATATCTGTATTCATGGTTTTAGAGCTATAGCCAGATCTGCATTAGGAGAAATGTCTTTATTTTCAAGAGATGCTTTAGAGAAGCAGATGAGTCACCAAGAACGGAATGATACGGTTGGTGCATATACTCATATAGCTGAATATTTAGAGGAGCGTGAGAAAATAATGAATGTTTGGAGTAATTGGCTTGAAGAAATAGAAACCAATGTATATATAAAACCTTATGAGTATGCAAATAGAATTAAAAATAAAAATCTAGGGTTATGATTTATTGAACAAAATAGAAATACAAGATTATGATTAATTCGTTAAGATATTTTAAAAAGTACAGGGAAAAGTTTTTATGGGGGTATTTTCTTTGCTAAGTAAAAGAATAAATAGGTTAGGTTTTTATTTAACTATTAAAATACTTAATGGTTAATATAAAGAGGATTGAGAGTATTTTTTTATTACAGTCTAATGTAACTAATCGTAAAAAAGCCTTGTTTTTTGACTTTAAGACTTCCTTGTGTGGGTTAATTGAAGTAAAATAATGTTTTATATCGATTTGTAGTCTGATATCTACTAGTTTAAATATTTAGTCAATTCATCTTTATTTTTTCTAAAGAACTTGACAGGTGTTTTTGTTTTAGATATTAGTAAATGAATCGGATTTTGCAGATAATTTTAGTGTTTAAAGTTTAGGTTGGTGTACTCTTTGCTTTTGTTGTCCTGTAAAGCATAGACAAGGATGAGAGCTTCCATGTACAACTTCCTTTTTTAGCGCAATATTATCTGTAGCTTCAGGGGTGACTGTTAGTTCAGTCGGTTTTGAAGTGACAATCGAATTTATAGCAATTAATGCTTATAGAACTCTTCTTTGTTAAAGGGGATGTTTCTATAAGCATTTTTTTTGTTTCAAAATTTTGTATATAGGAGAATTGTGATAGCTGAGACAATGTTTAAGGGTTACCTCGTACTTAACAAGGATATGAACCCAGAAAATCTAACATCAATGTTAACTGTTTTAACCAGAGCAAAAGAAACAATGATATCCCCAAGGATGCTTCATTTTGTTGTGGAGATTATGGATGTTAATAATTTTCCGAAAAGGTTTATTCAGACTTTTAAGGAGCGTTTTATTAGTGAGGTTAATAGGAGGGAAAAGCAACGAAAGAAAGAAAGTAGCTCATATCAAAAGAGAAAAATTCCAGTATTGGAACTAATCTATAGTATTGAAACGAAGCTGATATCATCAATTGTTTGTGAGGACGATTCATTTTTAGATGAATGTAATCAACGCCCTTATCATCATATTCATTTAATGGTCATAGTTGATATTGGACACAATGATTATGGTGCTAAAGTGATTATGATTATCATTAATAAAGCTTTATCGAGAATAGAGGGGTTGGACTATGTCGAATATGAGGGTGCATTATGTTTTAAGGATGGTAGAGAGTTTCGCTATGGTTTTTTGAAATTAAGAGATCGTCAAACTAAAATTTATTGTGGTGATTTTAGGAGTTTATATTGGCATGATTTGCACACTGATTTTGAAGATGCTGTTATTAGAGCTTCATATTTGTGTAAGACTGAACAAAAGAAACTCCTCCCAAAACGATTTAGGCAGGGGAATAGTTTTAATGTAACGAGGAGAAGAAATATGGGTAATTAACTTGAAATAATCATATCTGTGGTTGAGTTGATCAGGTTACTTCTAGATATGTTTTTAATATGAATTTAGCTATTTAAATAGTGTGTACGATATCTTCTACACAATAGGGGGAGTATGTGCTTAAAAAATAGCAAAACAATGTAGAAAAGCAAAGTCTTTATTTAACTTACTTTAAGGTAGTGAATAAGATTAAGCAATTGGCATTTACTAATATGAGGATTTTATATGATTTTAGATTTAGGTGATACATATCGAATTGTAACGGATGAGTACAACTTTACATTACAACTGAAAAAAGTTATAGGAAGTGTAAAGGCTGTGACTAAAGAACCCTTAGAAAAGAATATAGGGAAAATTAGATATGTTGATGTTGGACATTATCCTAGTTTGAGAGCTCTTATCAACGGATTGTTGCGAAGAGAAATTTTACTGTCACAAGTGGACTCTTTAAAAGAGCTGGAATCTTTTCTGGAAGAATGTGTCAGTAAAATTTTAGCTTTACTTGATCCACTTGTTAAAAAGGAGCCAAAAAGTGAGATGAGTAAGTAAATTTAGTTCGGAACATTAACTGCGAACATGTTTTGAGCATGATAACAATTCTCTTATGATCTTGACTAAGGGTTTCTTTAGTACAGTGACATAGATGGCTATTAGCATTGAAAAAGCATGTTTTAAATTGATGAAAAGAGAGGTTTGTGAACAATTTGATATAAGGAGCAAATGAATGATTGCTAATTTAAATGAAACTGTAATTTTACGTCTTACTATGAAGCAAGTGTGTGAAATGTTAGCTTGTAGTCAGGATATGGTTAGAGGATATCTAAAAGATGATCCTTCATTTCCTAAACCACTTAAACAGGGTGTAACTAGGCAAGCATCAGTATTTTTTGATTATCAGGAAATAGTGGATTGGTATGAAAACTGGAAAAGAAAAGTTAGAGAAAGCGATCAATGCATATTGGTTGCATGAATGTAATGATGAAGCAACACGGATTCCTTTAGTGGAATACCGTGTTTTTATTTTTAATTACGAGAAAGGACCATTCTTATCAAGACCTAAAGCTTCTAGACGTGCTTCTTGTCTTAATTTATCTGTATGTTTATCCGCTAAACTTGGGATTAAGAATAGGTCAATAAAACACCAAATGACAGTAATTGCAATAAGAGGTAAAAACATAAAGGAAAAAATAGTTGCAAGTAAAATAAGAACTCCTGATGTAGAACACTCTAGATAAAATCTATGTGCTCCTAGGCCCCCTAAAAAAATTAATAATAAATATGCTACACCTTTAGATTTTTTTTGATTTGAAACCTTTTGTTCTATAAAAATTTCTTGCTGTAGTGACATAGGGTGCTCCTTGATAATGATCAATATCTATTTATTTAAATGTACATTCATTAAGAATTGGGTTTCCAATAACTTCTCCCCCTCCAATGCATCTTAACGTGATTATTTGTCCTTTATTTATATTGGTAGCCTTCTTTTGGAAGTCGAAATCTCCACTTGCCATTACAAAGTTAAACTCATAATCATTTTTAGAAGCTAAATTTATAACAGCTTCATTTGATAAATCGCTATCAATTGAGCCAACGATTCCTGTGACTTCAATATAAGTGTCTTTATATATGTTATCAGCTCGGACTTCATTGTTTTTATAGGTGTTAATCATTTTAGTCGCTGTTGTTTTTAGATAATTGATCTTAGGTTCAGCATTGGTTGTAGTGCTTTCTAATACTGGTTCAGCCTTAGTTTGCGTTTCTTTGCTTGATCCTGTTGGTGTATTTTCTTTTCCAAAAGGGATAAAGCATATAAGTATGATTACTGTAGCCAAAGAGCCCCAAAAAATTTTTTGATAAAAAAAATTCTGCTTCGTTAAGCTATTCATTTGGCCCGAAGATTTTTTAGAGTCTAAATATTCTTTTGGTAGGGGTGGGGGTAAAAGTGGTGGTGTGCTGGCATTTAGCTGGTTTCTAGTGTATTCACTCATTGGAAAGCCACAACTAGGACAACTTTTACTGATGTCACTAATTTCTTTGTTGCACTCAGGACAAGGCACTAAAGCCATAAATTCCCCCTCAATTTTAAATTCAAGTTTAAAAGAAATTATAAAGTTAATTTTCTTTAGAATTTCATATTGTTGATAACCGTTCATCTGATGATATGTTGACTTGGCTACCACTCCTTCTGACTAAACATAAGTCATAATACTCTAATAAATAGTATTGTCCTATATATGAGGGTATTTTTTATGAGGGTGGTGTATATGGGAGGTTGTTCTTAACATGATTTTTTAGCTTTTAAAGTAGACTTCATGAGTAAAGAGCTTAAGAATAATACTAGTGATCTTCGCTTTACAATTTTTGGTAATAATTGTCGTAAGTATAGAGAAAAGAAAGGATTGTCACAGGAAAACTTTGCTCACGAAAATAATTTACAACGTACTTTTTATGGAGACGTAGAAAGAGGAAAGCGTAACTTAACACTAGCAAATATTTTTAAGATAGCTGATGCATTAGAAATTGATCCAAAGTTGCTTTTTGATGAGATGCCAGAAGGTGTTAAAACTGAAAAGAATTAACTCTAGTTCTATTGGTTAGATGTTTTTCTTGGTAGGTGTTTTTGTTTTATGGCCCCCTTATTGGTACCCGAAAATTATTTAAAATAATTAATTTTAATATTTTCATGTGTTTATATTGTTTATTTGATTCCGACCCTCGGACCAAGATTCAAAGACCACAAGCTGGTATTAAAGGCTTGGGGTTTTTTCATTTCTGGCTGTTATACTTTTTTACGGTATTTTGCGGGAATATTGGGTATAACTTTCTGCCCGGTTTCGACCCGATATTTAAAGATAGAAAATAAGCATAACCAATTATTTACGAGCAAATCTATTTATCAACGTCCTAATAAAAATGGAAGGCAGATGTTGAACTAAATGGTGTACATGCGACCAAGACTGGGGCTTTCTCAGAAAAACTTCTCTGCATTGTTTAATAAGAAAACGATGGCTGTTTTTCGCTATGAAAAGAGTGAAAGGGTCATGAACCAAGAGGATTTGGAAGCTTTACATCATGAGAGTGTGGGTATTTGGTTTTTATTAACTGGAGAGCATGTTCGTCCTGATCTGCTTGCAGACGATGCAAAAAAGCTGTTAAAACTTTGGGATCAGGGTTGACCCTACACAGCATGCAACTTTGCTGACCTTAGTGAGAAATTTTGCTGAGAGTTTTGGAAAAAATAAATAGATATGTGAATGAGTAAATCTTAGTTTACTCATTAAATTTTAAATTTTAAATTTTAAATTTTAAATTTTAAATTTTTGGCTATAGTAAGGAAGAATTTATGCAACCTGATGATATAAAAAATTTAATTGCTTTCAGTGGATTGATTGTCTCTGCAATAGTTGGAATACCAATGCTTTATTTCAAAACAAAAGAGCATAAAAATCTGCATGAACAAACACTTACTAATAGGTTTAAAGCAAGTATGGAGTACGATACAAATTTTTTTAAAAATAGCAAAAATAAGCAGTATTCAAAAAATGTAAATGATGCAGCAGCCCAATCATTGGTTGGTAGTGAGAATGTTGATGCTTTTTTAGTTAATTTACTTTTGGAGTTTCACGAAAGAAATTTAGTAGATATCAATGAAATGATGTTTCTTTTCAAGGATGGTTGCAAATATGGTTACCTAAAGTACGAAAAAAATACCAATATTAATAAGAGTTTAGATGAGCGAGTGATCGAGAGTTTTAGATTTTATTTCAGTAAGAAGAATTCCAAAATCTACTATATAA
This sequence comes from Acinetobacter sp. NBRC 110496, assembly GCF_000876115.1. NCBI lineage: Bacteria > Pseudomonadati > Pseudomonadota > Gammaproteobacteria > Moraxellales > Moraxellaceae > Acinetobacter > Acinetobacter sp. NBRC 110496. The sequence goes on along the minus strand of NZ_BBTF01000010.1, from coordinate 41,803 downwards.
ATCAAGAGAAAATAAGTAAAAGCAGAAGCCTAGCTAAGAAATTATTTTTCATTACTTTTTGCATTTTAATTTTTTATTCAATGTTTTTTTTCTATATGGTTTTAAATTCTAAAAGTTTTTATGATCTTATATTTCCTTTAATTTTTGGAGTTTTAACATTTTTCTTAGCATTTATTTTTCCCAATTTAAAGTTCTCTATGGAAAATACGAGTAAATTTTTAGAGAAGTTTTATGAGGCATATGAAAACTATGTTGAACAGAATAATAATGAAGAATTAGAGTTTGATGCTAAAAACCAATCTAGCGTGTCAAACTACAGTGAATATAGAAAAAGATATTAGTAATTTTATTTCGATAAATATTATTCTGACCTTAGTGCTTAAAAGCTATTGTTGTTAAGATGGTAGTAGGTGTTATTAAAATATTTGAACGAGTCGAATTTGCTCTTGAATAATCAATAGAGTTGCAGCGACATAATAAACAAAGTAATAGAGACAGCTCATCTGGTGTTAATTTTAGACTAGATTTAAGTTAAAATTTAATGAAATTTCACGTTTTGTTGCGAATTGATTGAATCAACAATTGCCTTTTCTGTTAAAGTTTGTTAATACTAAGTGATAGTTTTCACATTTTTTTTATAAAACGTAAAGAACCGTATAACGAAAATATTCGAGAGGCGGGAATGACGATTCAATTATTAGAACTACAGCAAGCTGAAAAGTTAAGTGCTTGTAAAATCTCTCTTTCTTTGGGGCTAACTTCAGAGCAGAACTTGCTTGAGCAATTTTTACAGTTCAACCGAAAACTGATGCAAGCCAGTACCGCATTGTTGTCATTTCACCAAGAACCTTACCTGTGGCATCGTTGTCCTGAAAAACTCAAAGCCATTGATTCCGCAAAAATTACCAAAAGCTTAAATACGCTATTTGTGAATGGAGATCTGGTCGATAGCGGTCATCCGCAATACTCAACTTTACTGGCATTTCTCGCCCCCCTGAAAAAGAAAGTTCAATCTGCGGTCGCTCTACATCTTAGACATCCAGACCAAACTTCACTCGGTTATATCATCCTGTTTGATGAAGCTGCACAAGGCTTTAGTGAATTACAAAAACAACTGCTGCAAGAGCATTGCATCAATTTCATGCAACAGCTGGAATTAAAATTTAACCACGATGAACTCAAAGAATTATACGAACAAGAATCCGCACTGAATTTTAGTAAAACCAAATTCTTTTCGATTATTTCCCATGACTTACGTGCACCATTTCATGGCTTGCTTGGTTTCTCGGAAATCTTGGCCAAAGAACGTGAAACCTTAGACGAATCCAGTATTCAGAATATTGCCGACTATCTTTACGATACCTCACAATCGACCTATAACTTATTAGAAAGTTTACTGAATTGGTCGATGGCTGAAGGTGGGCGCTTTGTTTATCACCCGATCAACTTCAAGTTGCGCCAAATTACCAATATCGTGACTGATATTCTCAAAACCTTGGCCATTAAGAAAAATATTCAACTGATTAATGAAGTAGATGAAAATCTTAAAGTCTATGCCGATATGAATATGATCACCTCGGTGATTCAGAACTTGGTCTCCAATGCGCTGAAATTTACCGATGTTGATGGTACAGGCAAAGTCTATATCCAAGCGCAACATAAAGGTACCTATGTCGAAATCTATGTCAAAGACACGGGCTTAGGCATGACCCCAGAGCAAATCAAAAATTTGTTCCAGCCGCGGATTACCATGAGCTATAAAGGTACAGCGGGGGAAAAGGGTGCTGGTCTGGGCTTAAGTTTATGTAAGCGCTTTGTGGAAATGAATTTGGGTGAAATCAATGTCAGCTCCAATGAGGGCGAAGGCACAGTGTTTACAGTGTTGTTGCCAATCGAACGAGAACAGGTTGATTTATGTACGGATCAACAAAAAAGCAAAGCGAAATTAGTCTAAAGAGATTTTAAAGATAAGCTTGTAACTGATATAACTAATCCAAGATGACCTGACATCAGTCGAGCCTTTTTATATGAATGCGCAACAGCTACAAAGAACCTTAGTTGCAAGCCAATATGCTGAACAAGTTTTAAATTTATACCAAGCAGAATTAGAACAAGACTATTCCGTAGATCAATTTCTGGACTCGCTGTCGACTGAAACCATCCATCAAAAAGTGCAACTGGCTGTGGCTGAGTTCGCAGACGAACAGGCGTGGATGAAAGCCTTACGTATCTTGCGTGCCAAGCTGATGTTTCGCTGGATTTGGCAAGATGCCAATCAACTCACCAATGTCGTCACACTGACACGTGAGCTATCCGATTTTGCCGATGCCAGTATTTGTGCCGCTAAAACCTTTGCACTACCACCTTTATTAGCCAAACACGGTGAGCCCATCGGTTATTCAGGCCAGTTACAAGATCTGATTGTGATTGGCATGGGCAAGCTCGGCGCGCAAGAACTGAATTTATCCAGTGATATTGACCTGATTTTTGCCTTCGATGAACAAGGCGAAACCAATGGGCGTAAATGTATTGATGTACAGCAGTTCTGTATTTTGTGGGGGCAGAAGCTGATTTATCTGCTCGACCATATTACTGCAGATGGTTTTGTGTTCCGTGTTGATATGCGCTTGCGTCCTTGGGGCGATGGTTCAGCCTTAGCAATCAGTCATAGTGGTTTGGAAAAGTATCTCAGCCAGCATGGACGTGAATGGGAGCGTTATGCATGGATTAAGGCACGGGTGATTACAGGAGGAAAAGCGGGCGAAGAATTGTTAGATATGTCGCGTCCTTTTGTATTCCGTCGTTATGTCGATTATTCCGCTTTTGCTGCCATGCGTGAAATGAAAGCCATGATCGAACGTGAGGTCATGCGCCGTAATATCGAAGAGGATATTAAACTGGGTGCAGGCGGGATTCGTGAAATCGAGTTTATTGTGCAGGTATTCCAGTTGATCTATGGTGGATCGAAGCGTGAACTGCAAGATCGTCAATGTCTCGTGAATCTACATCACTTGGGTGAAGCCGAATTACTAGATCAGCAAGCGGTGATTGATCTGGAAGATGCCTATCTATTCCTAAGACGAGTCGAACATGCGATTCAAGCCTTGAATGATCAGCAAACCCAGTCTCTTCCAACTGAACCCGAGCTGAGACAACGTATGCTGGAGACATTAGGCTTTGCCGATTGGCCTGCATTTTTGGATGTATTGAATCAGAAACGTGACAAAGTCAAAGTCCAGTTTAAACAGTTGATTCAGGAAAAAGAGTTTGCTGAGCCGGTCGATGATTTTGTTCAGCTTGAACAAAAGCTCAATGCGGTACTGGATGATGATGCCAAGAACCTGATTCAAAACTTCTGGCATGGGCAAGCGCTACGCAAAATTCCAGCCAGTGCCTTAGAGCGCTTAAAGAAATTCTGGCCGCATTTGGTCGAAGCAATTTTACAGTCGGATCAGCCGCAAGTGGCACTGTTGCGCTTGATGCCTTTGATCGAGTCGGTGTTACGCCGTACCGTGTATTTGGTGATGTTGATGGAAAGCCGTGGCGCGTTGCAGCGGTTGGTCAAGATGGCAACCGTCAGCCCGTGGATTTGTGAGGAACTGGCGCAATATCCTGTGCTGTTGGATGAATTCCTGTCGATGGATTTTGGTCTGCCACAACGCAAAGATCTGGAAGATTCTTTGCGTCAGCAATTGTTGCGCATCGAGATTGATCAAGTTGAAGATCAGATGCGGGTATTACGCTTATTTAAAAAGAGCAATGTACTCACGGTTGCGGCCAGTGATGTGTTGGCGGAAAGTCCGTTGATGAAAGTCTCCGATGCGCTCACGGATATTGCTGAAGTGAGTGTACAAGCGACTTTACGCTTGGCTTATGAAGCGGTTGCACAGCGTCATGGTTATCCAGTCGGCAATGATGGGCAACGATGCAGTCTCGATAAAAAAGGTTTTGCGGTGATTGCTTATGGCAAATTGGGTGGCATTGAACTCGGTTATGGTTCCGATTTAGATTTGGTGTTTATCCATGCACTTGAAGAGCAAGGTGAAACCGATGGTCGTAAGCGTATCAGTGGCGCTGAGTTTGCGATTCGTGTTGCGCAGAAGTTTATGTCCTTAATGACCACGCAAACACTAGATGGGCGTGTCTATGAGATTGATACCCGTCTGCGACCTTCAGGTGAAGCAGGGATGTTGGTCACCAGTCTAAAAGCCTATGAGCAATATCAACAAAAAAGTGCCTGGCTCTGGGAGCATCAAGCCTTGGTACGTGCCCGTTCGATTGCGGGAGATAGTGGATTATGCACGCAATTTGAACAGATTCGCTGTCAGATCCTGACCCAAGTACGTGATGAAAATGAAGTACGTGAAGAAGTGCTGAAAATGCGCCAAAAGATGAAAGATCATTTGGGATCATCTTCTGAGCAAAAAAAACATGGGATTTTTCATTTAAAACAGGACTCAGGTGGTATCGTTGATATCGAATTTATGGCACAGTATGTTGTGCTTGCATGGAGTGGGACGAATACAGATCTCGCCCATTTTTCCGACAATGTAAGAATTCTAGAAGATGCTGCTCAAGCAGGCTGCTTATCCAGTGAAGATGCCACAGCATTAATACACGCTTATCTCCGTGAACGAGCTGAGAGCCACCGTCTAGCGCTTGCAAATCAATCTATGCAAGTCAATGCTGCGGATTGGCACGATACCCGCGAGATCGTTTGCAAGTTATGGCAAAGATTAATTGATCCAACTGCGCAAGCATTGGAAAGTGAATAATTGTGTAAAAAAGAAAATGGAGTATGTGCGATGAGTTTGGCTGATCGTGATGGTTTTATTTGGCAAGATGGAAAATTAGTTGATTGGCGTGATGCAAAAATTCACGTCTTGACTCACACACTACACTACAGCATGGGTGTCTTTGAAGGCGTCAGAGCTTATGAAACCCCGAAGGGTACCGCAATCTTCCGTTTGCAAGATCACACTAAGCGCTTATTAAATTCAGCAAAAATTTATCAGATGAATGTTCCATTTGATCAAGCGACATTAGAACAAGCACAAATCGATGTGGTGCGTGAAAATAAACTGGCTTCTTGCTATTTACGTCCACTGATCTGGATTGGTTCTGAAAAACTCGGTATTGCCGCAACAGACAACACTATTCATGCTGCAGTGGCTGCATGGGGATGGGGGGCATATCTGGGTGAAGAAGCCATGGCGCGTGGTATTCGTGTTAAAACTTCATCATTCACGCATCACCATCCAAACGTAACCATGTGTAAGGCAAAAGCATGTGGTAACTATACCGTGTCGATCTTGGCGCATCAGGAAGTGGCACGTTCAGGTTATGACGAAGCGATGTTGCTTGACCCACAAGGTTTTGTTTGCCAAGGCGCAGGCGAGAACGTATTCCTGATTAAAGATGGTGTATTACATACCCCAGATTTAGCAGGTGGTGCATTGGAAGGGATTACTCGTCAAACCGTGATTACCATTGCCAAAGACTTGGGCTATGAAGTGGTTGAACGCCGTATTACCCGTGATGAATTCTACATCGCAGATGAAGCATTCTTTACCGGTACTGCTGCAGAAGTGACGCCAATTCGTGAATATGATGACCGTGAAATTGGTTGTGGTTCACGTGGTCCGATTACCACTGTGATTCAAAAGACTTTCTTTGATGCGGTACAAGGCCGCAATGACAAATATGCACACTGGTTAACGTATATTAAATAAGCGTTTAATATGTGCGAAGGCGAAGCTTAGGCTTCGCTTTTTTATTGACGAATTAATAATAAAAAAAGTCATAGGGTCTATGCTAAGATGAGCATATATTCAGTGCATATGATTGAACACTTTTGTTTTTTTTCGACAAAGTGAGCCGTCATATCTCAAGCATTTAAGGTTATCAGATGGTAGAGATTCAACAAAATTCGGCAACTCCTGAAGACAATGTGATTTTATGCATGAAGTGGGGAACCAAATATGGCGCTGAGTATGTCAACCGTTTGTATAACATGGTCAAACGTCATCTGACTTTGCCTTTTAAGATGGTCTGCCTGACGGATCGTACAGAGGGCATTGATCCCAATATTCAATGTTTCCCGATTCCATCGTTGGATTTACCTGAGGGGAGTCCTGAACGTGGTTGGAATAAGCTTTCAACGTTTGAACCGGATCTTTATGGCTTAAAAGGTAATGCACTGTTCCTCGATCTGGATGTAGTGATCATTGATAATATTGACTGCTTCTTCCAAGCGGAAGGAGAATTCTTGGTGATTCATGACTGGAAACGTCCTTGGCGCATCACCGGTAATAGTTCAGTTTATCGTTTTAAACTGGGAGCTTTCCCTGACATTTTGCCGTATTTTCGTGCAAACTTTAAACAGATTAGTCAAAAGTTCCGTAATGAACAAGAGTATCTGTCTTGGTTTGTGCATAAAGAAGGCAAGCTGAGCTATTGGGATAAAGATTGGTGCAAGAGTTATAAATATCACTGCTTGCGTCGAGTTCCCTTTGCTTATTTCCAGCCGCCAGTAAAACCGAAAGGTGCGAAAATCATTATTTTCCATGGCGAGATTAATCCACCAGATGCGATCAGTGGTGGCGGTGGTAAATGGTATCGTTATGTGTTGCCATCGGACTGGATTAAAGAGTCTTGGCAGTAATCCAAGCGTTACGTATCCTTAGAAGGGGTAGGTAGAATAAAAAAATCAGGCATTTCGCCTGATTTTTTGCTTTAAGTCTTGTTAAATATTGTGGTATTGGCGGTACCAATCAACAAAGTTTTTCACGCCATCGATCACTGAAGTCGCTGGTTTATAGTCCACATAGTTTTCTAGTGCAGAGCTGTCGGCAAAGGTATCAGGTACATCACCAGGCTGCAGAGGAAGTAGATCTAAAATCGCTTCTTTACCTGCGGCTTTTTCTATGGCCTGAATATATTCAATCAGTTTGACTGTACGGTTGTTCCCAATATTGAAAATTCTAAACGGGGCATTGCTGGTGGATGGATTTGGATGGTTGCTGTCCCAAGTCTCATCAGGTGTTGCAATCTTGTCGCTAGTACGAATGATGCCTTCAACAATATCATCAATATAAGTGAAGTCACGGGTATGATTACCGTTATTGAATACTGGAATTGGTTTGCCTTCAAAAATATTTTTGGTGAACTTGAACAGAGCCATATCTGGACGTGTCCAAGGACCGTAGACGGTAAAGAAGCGTAGACCTGTGGTTGGCAATTTAAATAAATGACTATAGCTATGTGCCATGAGTTCATTGGCGCGTTTGGTTGCAGCATAAAACTGCAATGGATGATCTACGCCGTGTTGTTCACTGAATGGCATAGTGGTATTGGCACCATAGACACTACTGGTACTGGCATAGGTCAAGTGCGCTGTTTCAGCATAACGACAAGCTTCTAAAATATTGGTAAAGGCAATCAGATTGCTTTCCACATAGCTATGTGGATTTTCAAGTGAATAACGTACACCAGCCTGCGCAGCCAAATGAATTACACGATCAAAACTATGATCTTGGAAACATTGATCAACAATGGCTTTATTGGCTAGGTTTTCACGGATTAAACTAAAGTTGCCTGTATCTTGGCGTTCAGCCAATAATTGTAATTGCTGAGCACGTGCTTCTTTAAGAGAAGGGTCATAATAATTATTAAAATTATCAAAACCGACCACATCATCACCGCGTTCCAGCAGTTTTTTTGCAACACTAAAGCCGATGAATCCAGCAGCACCTGTGACTAGAACTTTCATTCATCGCCTCCAAAAATATCTCGGGTATAAACTTTATCTTGTACATCGAGCAAATCACTGGAGAGGCGATTGGCAATAATCACATCGCACGATTGCTTGAACTCATTTAAATCTTGGGTCACTTTTGACTTAAAGAAACTATCTTCATGGAAGGTCGGTTCATAAATGATGATTTCAATGCCTTTGGCTTTTAAGCGCTTCATCACGCCTTGAATCGCAGAGGCACGATAATTGTCTGAACCGCTTTTCATCACCAAGCGATAAATACCGACTGTACTTGGATTTTTGGCAAGAACAGAATCGGCAATAAAATCTTTACGGGTTCGATTGGCATCTACAATCGCTTTAATCAGATTGCTAGGTACATTGTTATAATTGGCCAATAGTTGTTTGGTGTCCTTGGGTAAACAATAACCGCCGTAACCAAAAGATGGGTTGTTATAATGATTACCAATGCGAGGATCAAGACAAACCCCATCAATCACTTGTTTGGTATCCAGACCGAAACTTTGCGCGTAGGTATCTAATTCATTAAAGAATGCAACTCGCATGGCCAAATAAGTATTGGCAAACAGCTTAATTGCCTCGGCCTCGGTTGAATGAGTCAAAAGTACAGGAATATCTTGTTTTATTGCACCTTCTAATAATAGATCTGCAAATTGTTGTGCACGTTCAGATTGCTCACCGACGATAATTCGTGAAGGGTAGAGGTTGTCGTGCAGTGCTTTACCTTCACGTAAAAACTCGGGTGAGAAAATAATGTTTTGGGTTTGATATTTCTGTTTGACTTGTTCAGTAAAACCAACAGGAACGGTGGATTTGACGATCATGGTCGCGTTCGGATTAATTGCCAGTACATCCTGAATGACACTTTCCACACTTTGGGTATTAAAGTAGTTGCTTTGAGGGTCATAGTCGGTGGGTGTGGCAATAATAATAAAGTCAGCACCTTGAAACGCCAGTTGTTTATCTGTCGTCGCTGTGAAATTTAACTTTTTTTCTTTTAAAAAAATTGAAATATCATGATCTTGAATCGGTGATACTTTGTTGTTCAGTAAATCTACTTTACTTTGGAGGATATCCAGGGCAATAGTTTCATGGTGTTGTGCAAATAGCATTGCATTTGACAACCCGACATATCCTGTTCCAGCAATCGCTATTTTCATAAGTACCTAACAGATTCGATATACATCATGGACGGGTTAATAGGATAACCAGAGTGACCCTAATTTAAAATCCCATTCTACGGGTGTAATCACCATACGTCCTGCATTCGGAGTGAGTGTGATTTCACTAAAATACACATGATCTTGAGAAAGTAAGAAATCTATCCGGCTATAGCCATATGCTAAACTGAGTTTTTCTGACAATTGAATAATATCCTGCAATTGTTTTGGCACAGCTAAAGCTGATGGGGAATTATCTTTAAGATCGACCCGAAATGGCTGTAACTGCCATTGTGTATCATAAATGTTTGAATAGTCTTTGCCTTGTGCATCTTGGACATCAATTTCAAGATATTCTGGACGACCTTCAAAGCAATGCACACGACACGTCGTAATGGTGGATTGGCTGACTGGATCTACATAGAGCTCAACATACTGTTCAACCAACACTTTAGGGCAAATATCTTTGTAGTGCCATTCCCGTTTTCTAAAATACATATTCATTTTGAGATGATTTTTGATTTTAGTAGAGGCTGCCGTGATATTAAATTTACTTTTATCACGACAGATCATGGCACTACCACTGTCATGGGTACATTTTAAAACAAATTGGTCGGGTAGTTGATCGAAGTTAATCTCATCAAAACACGTATAAACGCCAATCAGTGGAACAAAATAGGCATCACCAACTTTAGCTGAAACAAGTTGTCTTACTGCACATTTGTCAGCTAATTTTGTGAATAAGGGACTTCGCTCGAAAATCATTCGGGCTGTAACTTTTTCATTGAAGCTTTTTGGTGAGCAAAAATCAGGGGTATAACCTAATTTGCAGATAAACCGTTTAGTCAAGTACGCTTTATCTGAGACAAATTTAGTTCTAATTATTTTTGCTTGATACTCAAAGTAGTTATAAATCATCAGTCAAAAGATTAAATCCCGTCAAAGTAACCTGTAATTATAATAAAAATACCTAAATCCGTCTAATAAAAAGATGGAGAGTTTAGGTGTAAAATAATTCAAAAAGGTTTGATTTTGTTAAAGATTGTGAGGTTTTAAGTTGGGATTAATAAATCTGCTGAATGGAAAGAAATCATTTGTTGGCTGAACGCCTTATCGCTATGAAAACTTAGAAAATTATAATATATTGATTTATATGAAATGATCGAGATTATTGTCCCCCTGCCATTACGAAAAGAGACTGCCTGTAAACAGGACAGTGGTGTTATCATAGGCCCTAGATTAAACATGCTGAGCCGTATTTTCGAGCTTTCTGATCGTTTAAGAGTGAATTGATGAGTGAAATGATGCAACCGGTTGATGTGGTAATTGCTTGGGTGGATGGTAATGATCCGAAGTTAAAACAGAAACGCATGCAGTATCAGGGTAAAACCCAAGCTTCTGATGCGATTAGTGATACCCGCTTTGCCAGCAACCATGAAATTTACTATAACGTTGCATCGATTTTAAAATATGTTCCATTTTGTCGATACATTTATATTGTGACGGACGGTCAGCAACCGCAGTGGATTAATGAATTTGTTCAGGATGGGATTTGTGAGGCGGATAAAATTCGCATCGTTGATCATCGTGAAATCTTTGCAGGTTATGAGCAATACTTACCGACCTTCAACACGCGTTCGATTGAAAGCATGATTTGGAATATTCAAGGGTTGTCTGATTACTTTTTTTATTTGAATGATGACTTCTTTTTTAACGCACCAGCGCAATTGGACGATATTCTGGTTGATCAGAAAATGGTGATTTACGGGCATTGGCAAAGTAGTTTTGCGCTCAAGGCCAAGCTTTGGTATCGACAGCTTTTAAATCAGTATTTTGCCAAGCCAATACAACCTAAGCATATGATTGCACAAATGTTAGGTGCAGATATACTAGGATTTAACAGGTTTTTCGAAATTCATCATTATCCACATGCAGTTGACCGAAAAATATTACAAGACTATTTACTGGCCCATCCCCAGTTTCTAGAAAAACAGATTCAGTATAAGTTTCGCAGTGTAGAACAAATCAATCCGATTTCATTGATGAATCATCTGAAAATTCAAAAAGATGAGGCCTTGCTGAAACCTGATCTTGAAATTGCGTATTTAAAAAATGAAAGCAGTTTAAGTCGCTTCTTGCAAAGTCTGGGGAATGAACAGATTAAATACGGGTGTATGCAAAGTCTGGATCAATTGAATGGTGCGGCAGCTGCTGAAATTTATGCAGCCCTAAACCAGAAATTGGCTGGTTATATCCCGAAAGTTTTATTGGCTGAAACGGCCAAAGGATAAATGATGAAAGTTGAAACTTATCTGATTAATCTCGATGGCAGTGATCAGCGTCTCGCCAATGCAACAGCCCAATTACAGCAACAGGGTTGGCCATTTACTCGTTTTGCAGCCTATGATGGGCGAGGTAAGGACTTATCAGAGTTCAAACAGTACGATGATGCAGAGGCTCAACGAATTTTAGGTCGTAGTCTGATCAACTCAGAGCTGGGATGTTATCTGAGCCATTATGGCTGTGTGGAAAAATTTCTTGCAACCGATGCTGATTATTTGCTAGTGCTGGAAGATGATATTCAGGTTTTGCCCAACTTTAAACATAATCTTGAGTCGCTGCTCAATTATCTGGATCAGCATAAAGCATTAGATTGGTATGTGGTCAATCTGGCAGCTAAAAAGAAAAAACTTGCCAAAGATATTGTTCAGATGGCGCATTATAACTTGTGGCATGCCTATTATTTTCCAATCCGTGGGGTCGGCTTGCTTTGGTCTCGTAAAGGGGCCGAAGAGTTTGTCAGACGTGGTAAAAATATAAATGTACCTGTCGATATTTTCTTTCAGGGCTGGCTCAGTAAAAATGGTAAAGGCTTAGGTGTTTGGGGCCCTTTTGTAAAACCTGCCGGATTGGACAGTGATATTTTGGGTACCGTTGCAACGCAGGGTATTCAGCGTAAGGATTTGGAAAAACGTGATTCTTCTCATGCTTTTAAAAAGCAGAAACGCATGTGGCGTGACCGTTTTTATGCATTTAAACATTTAATTTTTTAATGAAAATTGTCTGCATAGATTGCCTGGTTTAAATAACAAGCTAAAGCAGTTTAAGAGCATGACTGAGTCCCTTTTATGAAAATATTAAAAAAAATATTCTATCTCTTAAAATTTTATACGATGTATGCAAATAAAAAGAGAGGAACAAATGAAGCCATAGACAATGATGCAGATCTGATTTTATTAAATCCGATTGTGCATAATGCAATCATTCCTAAAAAAATATGGATGTATTGGGAGGGCTCTCTCTCTGGGTTTATAGAAAAGTGTGTTGAGCAAGTAAAAAAAACCAATCCACACTATGAAGTCAATTTTTTGACACCAGACACACTCAAGGACTTTTGTAATATTGATTTTGATCGTTTTCAACACATCACCCCACAACAAAAGGCTGACCTGATTCGTTTGGATCTGCTGTATCAATATGGTGGAATTTGGTTGGATGCCAGTATTATTGTATATGAAAGCCTGGACTGGATTCAGAGCCTGGTGACGAAAAACCAGACCAATAGTTTTGCTTATTATCGCGCCAAAAATACCACCATCAATGACTTTCCTGTATTGGAGAATTGGTTGTTGGCAAGTGAAGAAAAGAACATTTTTTTTAAGTATTGGCTTGAAGAGTTTACTAAAGCCATTGAAGTGAGTCCTAAAAACTACCTTCAACAGCTCAAGAAGACTGAGCCGCATTATCTAGACTTGTTCCAAGAGATTGGCCGTCTGGAATATTTGGTCGCTTACGTGGCTTGTCAGAAGGTGATGCGCGATCATTTGCCGAGTATGAGCTTAATTAACTGTGATAAAAACGCATTATTTATTCAAGTAAAACACCAATGGAGTAAAGAGAAAGTTCTTATCGATATGGCGATCAACTCACCACCCGTAGAAATGCCGAGACTAATCAAGCTTGCTGGGAAGGAGAGGAAAACCTTGAGCCATTATTATGAAAAGGGAATGTATTTAAAAGGTTCATTGTTGGACATTTCTTAACAAGACTCGAAGAAATTGAGGGTGAAAGGGAGCATGGAAGCAAGTAGAATAGCAGTAAGACCAATGTTTCTATTGCCATGAAAAAATTTGTTATCAGTTTATCTACTGCACATGAGCGCAGGGTACATATCAATAGCGAATTCAGTAAGAAAGGTATCGATTTTGAATTTTTTGATGCCTTGACACCTGAACCAGCAGCATTATTTGCCCAAGAGCTTGGTTTAAATATCGATGAGTATGCTTTAACAAAAGGTGAAGTGGCATGCTTCATGAGTCATGTGTTTTTGTGGAAAAAGATGGTGGACGACAATATTCCACATATGGCTATTTTTGAAGATGATATTTATTTGGGCGATAATGTAAGTGTTTTTTTAACAGATGCGTTGTGGATCGAGCAAAATTGGCATTTGATCAAAATTGAAGAATTCACTCCGAAGGTCGCTCTAGGCCAAAAAATTAAAGAATTTAATAGCACTCCAGATAGAGCGTTATTTGAGCTTAAAAGCAAGAATCTTGGCACCGCAGGTTATATTTTATCCTTGCATGGAGCTAAGCAGTTAATCAATTATATTCAATCTCTCGATCAGCTGATTGCATTAGATCACCTTATGTTTGAAAAGCTTATTCAAGATAAAATCTTATCTGTATCTCAGATGAAACCTGCCCTATGTATTCAAGATGTAACACTTTATTCAACAAAAGACAGTGTGAAGTTTGCAAGTCATTTGTATAAAGAGCGTTTGGTACGAATGCAATATAATAAGAAACGAGGAATGAGTAAAATTCTTATTGAGCTGCAAAGGATTATTTTGCAAATAAGAAATTTAATTTTTTTAAAGTCAGTCGGATTTAAATAGGGACGTATGTGAAAAACTTTGTCATCAGCTTAAAGTCAGCATCTGATCGTAGAACTCATATTGAAAATCAGTTTGGCAATCAAAGTATTCCCTTTCAGTTTTTCGATGCAATTGAGCCTGTTCAGATTGAGAGTCAGGCTAAAAAAATTAATTTCACGCTCCACCAAGGAGATTTAACCAGAAATGAGCTGGCGTGTTTATTAAGTCATGTTTCTCTATGGCAAAAAGTTCTTGATGAGAAAATAGCTGCGATTGCGATTTTTGAAGATGATATCCATTTAAGTGATGATGCTGAGTTATTTCTAAAAGATGCAAATTGGTTAAAGGTCGATATTGTTAAGCTAGAAAAGTCTTATAAAAGTGTGATTTTAGATTTAGATCAGCTACAGGTTTTTGATGATAAAGATTTTGTGTTGCGAAAACTTAAAAAGCCACATTTGGGCGCTGCTGGATATATTTTAACGTACAATGGCGCTGTAGCATTACTGGATTATATAAAGCAACAGGATACTCTTGATCATGTTGATCAAATTGTTTTTCGCAACTATATCAACGAGGGTGGACTGGGCATTTATCAGTTAAATCCAACGCTATGTATTCAAGACTACATACTCAACCCTGAGGATCAGAAATTTAAGACTACACTTCAGTGGCGTGATAAAAAAAAGGTCAAACCACAGGGATGGAAAAAGTTGTTAAGAGAATTCAACCGAATTTTTACTCAATTGTTTGAAGCCCCTTACAAGACCAGCTTGAAATTCATAAAGAAGCAGCAGGATTAGCTTACTGAGTTCTGTGTACAGCTTTAAATTTTACATTTTAATTGTATATAATTGTGATTTATAGTCTAAAGGATAATGGTTCCATAGGTGAGCGTTTTTGTTATTAGTTTAGATTCAGCACATGAAAGAAGACAACATATCAGGGAGGAGTTTAGTAAAAACTCAGTTGTTTTTAATTTTTATGATGCAATTACACCAAAAACCCTATCTTGTGCTGCAGACAGTGTCCAGATTGATTTAACTCGTAAAGGTGTCTTAACGGATGGTGAACTTGCCTGCTTGTTAAGCCATGTTATGCTTTGGAAAAAAATTGTTGATCAAAATCTCGAATACATGGCAATTTTTGAAGATGATGTTTATCTAGGTGAAGATATACAAAGTTTTTTTAAAGATTTTGCATGGATTCCTGATGATATCCATATCATAAAGCTAGAGGCTTTTGATAAGGAAGTTGATCTTTCATTTTTTTCAAAATTATCAAAAAGTGGTAGAGGCTTATATCATTTAAAAGCAATGCATTTGGGAGGGGCTGGCTATATTTTATCAAAAACTGCAGCCAAACATTATCTTAAGTTGATTGTAGATATGCCAGAGTTAGTGCCTGTAGATCATATTTTATTTGGCTGTGATGTTAAAAATGGAAAATATAAAGTCTATCAAATGACGCCAGCCATTTGCGCGCAAGATTTCTATATTTATAATAAATATGATAACTTGCCGAGCCACTTGGAAGTGGAACGTTCGGTTCGCCATCATGCAGAGAAGCTGCTACGACTTCAACAAAAACAGAATATGAGCCTATCTGTCAAAATAAAGAGAGAGCTTTTTCGATTATTTCGGCAAATTTTGAAACTTAAAGATTTTTCTGCTTATCGGAGGGTGAAGTTTAAATAGTGTGAATCAAATAAGTCTTCACTTATAGAGAGATTCATCTCCACCTCTAAACCGTTTATAGCCCCACATGTATTCAGCAGGAAAGCGGTTAATCATTTGTTCAACCGCTTGATTGAGCGCGGTTGTGGCAACTTCGATATCGCGATCATAGAGCTGAGGATCATTTAGATCATCACAATACACATCAAAACCATCACCATCTTCACGACGGAAACAACTGAGACCAACTAAACGGCATTGGGTTTTCTGTGCCATTTTGCTGGCCAGAGTACTGGTTAGACAAGGGATTCCGAAAAAAGGAACGACAACTCCACCAGATGGATCAGGTACATGATCAGGTAGAATGACACTGAAACCACCTTGTTTTAAGTTTTTAAACAAGGCTTTGACGCCAGATGCATCAGTAGGAACCAAAGTGGCGTTAAGACGCTGACGTGCGTGCAGGGCAAATGCATTAAAGCCTGAGTCTTTCATTGGCTTATACATGATGGTCGGTATACCATATTGATGCACCCATGCATTCATCATTTCCCAAGTGCCTAAATGAGGGGTAATAATCAATGCACCTCTTGGATCACTGAGTGCATCTGTTAATACCTCTAAATGATGTACCTTCTGAATCTGCTGAATGCTCCATTCAGGAGGCATTGCCCAGCATTTACCAGATTCGACATAACTGAGACATTGCTTGGTCACACTCTCTCGAGCCAGCCGTTCTTTCTGCTCTTGACTGAGTTCAGGATAAGCCAGCCCAAGATTGACTCTGGTTTTCCACAGCATACTTTTATTCGGATTTTGATTAATAACGTAAGCTGCCACTTTTGCGATACTGCGCAAAAATGCTAAAGGTAGAAGACGAAGAAGTGTAGGATAAAACGACATGCTTTTAATCTTGTTTATCGGCGTTGCCTTTAAGTACCATGTAGATCAATGCAACGAAAATCAGTAAGGCACCTGCTAAGCTACTGACACAGAAGTATAAAATACGTTGATTGGTATCCATGTTGAAGAGTTCATTTGCCAAGATGTAACGCATAAAGAACCATTGAGCAAGTGAAAACACAATAATGATAATTGCATGTCGACGTACATCAGGACGCATTGCCATAAGACTGACCTCTCAATAAAAAGCAGTCTATTATGCCATTAGCGGACATGATCTCAAAGTATAAATCCTTATTTTACCTTCCCGTTGCGGGACTATAATCGTTCCTCATCTCCTAAAAGGAGGGGAGTTGTAGGGATATAAAAAAACCCTGCACGGGGCAGGGTTCTTGTTGAAGCATAAACTCAGAGTTTATTTTTCTTCAGCTTTAGGTTTTTCGCGTAAACGAATACCCAAGTCACGCAATTGATTTGCTTCAACTGGCGCTGGTGCTTGAGTCAACGGACATTCAGCAGTCTTGGTTTTCGGGAATGCAATCACATCACGAATCGAAGATGCACCTGTCATCAGCATAATTAAGCGGTCAAGACCAAATGCCAAACCACCGTGTGGAGGCGCACCGTAACGTAATGCATTGAGTAAGAAACTGAATTTCTCTTCAGCTTCTTCTTCACCAATACCTAAAGCTTCAAAGATTGCCTTTTGCATCTCTAAAGTATAGATACGAAGTGAACCGCCACCGATTTCAGTACCATTCAATACCATGTCGTAGGCAACAGAAAGTGCTGCACCAGGGTTACTCTTCACTTCTTCAACGCTTGATTTTGGAAGTGTGAATGGGTGGTGAACAGAAGTCCATTTGCCATCATCAGTTTCTTCGAACATTGGAAAGTCAACAACCCAAAGTGGTGCCCACTCACAAGTTGCAAGGTTGAGATCATGACCGATTTTGACACGTAGTGCGCCCATTGCATCGTTTACAACTTTGGCTTTATCAGCACCAAAGAACACGATATCGCCATTCTCGGCACCAACACGTTTTAATAGATCAAGCACGATTGGCTCGATGAATTTAACGATTGGTGATTGCAGACCTTCGATGCCTTTTTCAAGTTCGTTGACTTTGATATAAGCCAAGCCTTTAGCACCGTAGATACCTACGAATTTGGTATATTCATCAATCGCGCTACGTGGCAGTGAACCTGCACCAGGTACACGTAAAGCTACAATACGGCCTTTCGGATCTTTAGCAGGGCCAGCGAACACTTTGAACTCAACGTCTTGCATTAAGTCTGCAACGTCAACAAGTTTCAGCGGAATACGCATATCTGGTTTGTCAGATGCATAGTCACGCATTGCGTCAGCGTAAGTCATACGTTCAAATTTATCGAATTTTACATTCAATAATTCATTGAACATTTTAACGGTTAAGCCTTCCATTAAATCCATGATGTCATCGTCGCTCATGAACGATGTTTCAACGTCGATTTGGGTAAATTCAGGCTGACGATCCGCACGTAAATCTTCGTCACGGAAACATTTTGCGATTTGGTAATAACGGTCAATACCGCCAACCATCAACAATTGTTTGAACAATTGTGGTGATTGTGGAAGTGCGTAGAAGCTCCCATTTGAAACACGGCTTGGCACTAAATAGTCACGTGCGCCTTCTGGTGTAGCACGTGTCAAAATTGGGGTTTCAACGTCTAAGAAACCATGATCTTCAAAATAGTTACGGATCAAGTTGGTCACTTTAGAGCGGAAACGCAAGCGCTCGAGCATTTCTGGACGACGAATGTCCAAGAAACGGTATTTCAAACGAATTTCTTCTGAAATATTGGTGTTTTCGTCATTCAATGGGAATGGCGGAGTATCAGAAGCTGCAAGAACTTCGATTTCTTTACCTAAAACTTCAATCTGACCACTCACCATGTTGGCATTTTCAGTACCTTCATAGCGGCGACGCACACGGCCTGTAATTTTTAATACAAATTCAGAACGTGCTTTATCGGCTGTTGCGAATGCTTCAGGGGTATCTGGATCGATCACCACCTGTACTAAACCATCACGGTCACGCATATCAAGGAAAATTACACCGCCATGGTCACGGCGACGGTGAACCCATCCGCATAACGTAACGGTTTGATCGATTTGGGCTTCAGTTAAAGAGCCACAGTAATGAGTGCGCATCATATTGAATTATGTATCCAAACTATATTGGCTGTAGAAGGTGAATGCGTAAACAGCGCAGCACCAATGAAGGGGAGATTATGCCTTGTTGAACGTAGAGTCTCAAGTCTTAATATTTTCAAGAGAATTTAAAACGGATGCTTTTTGTTAAAACGATTTCAGCCGATGGTTGCGATACAAAAATAAGAAGAATAAACATGAGACCGTGAATAGACTTAAGCCCGTTTGTGTAAACTCATTGATGGATTTTCCAATGAAGAAATAGCGTTCGCTATGCCAAAGTGAGGAAGGTATATATCTGCTATAGTCCCATACAGAGAGAAGTGCTGAAGCGGTACAGATGATCAGGCTAATCACGAAAAACCATCTCTCTTGAGTTGAACTTGGCTGAGTGCCTTTATGCTGCTGATAATAATGCCAGCACATCTGCATTAAAATCGGGAGTGTGATGAGAGATGAACCGATCTGTAAGACAAAATGCAGAGGGTAATTAACACCCAGTAGAGATATGTTTTGTGCAAGAAGTTGTTTAAATGCAAACGTACGAAAGTCGAGATGAGTTAGCCCATCCCAGATTAAATGTGTTGCACTCCCTAAAAGAATGGCAAAGCAACTCATCAAGATGAAATTAACAGCTTGATCAAAGGAATTGATATGTAAAGGATGCTGAATGCCCAGAACGCGGTAGATGACAGGTCGGTAAATTAAATACCAGAACAAGCAAAACAATAGACCCATCGGCAAGTTGGGAAATAAAAGACCAGACCATTGATGCGTAATGGCAATAGTTTCCTGCGTGAATAACCGGTATAGATCAGGAGTCATACAGCCAATGGCTAAAGCAGCGACAGGTAAATGTCCTTGACTGAGTTTAGAGAGTGGCGGCGCAAGAACAGCATGTGAAAGGGTAAAAGGCATAATAAGATAGCCAATAAAGATAATTAGATGCTACATCGGGGAAAAAGCGGCAACAATGTTTTTCTGTAAATAAACGATGATTACTATTCTGCCCTTGTACTCAGTTGTTTTATAATTGTAATTTTGTTTCAATAGCACGTTGTTTTTTTATGTTGTTGATTGGTTGATAATCTAACTTGGGTGCTGTAGGGGTTTAATTTTATTATGGGTTTTTATTTAAACTTCTTGGGTGAAACTAGAGTTTCGAAGCTGATTTCATTAACGATATTAATTTTATTTTTTTATTATATTTTTAATGAAAATTTTAGAGTTTGGTATCTTTCAATTTTTTATTTGCTAGCATTTATTTATGTTTTAATAAAAAATAAAAAAGTGGTTGTTAATATTCCATTGGTTCTGTTTTGTCTGATCAGTTTTTTTACGTTCAGTCTAAGTTATTATCTTTTTGATCGGTTAGATGATATCCCTCCAGGTGGGCCTTATCGGACTTATAAAAATATTGTCAATCAATACTTGTGGGTAATTCCATTGTGCTTTTTACCTACTATTTATAGTTACTTTGGCTATAGGGTTAAGAATTTTTTTATTATTCTTTATATTGTAATTGGTTTCTTGATGTTTTATAGCTGGGCTGTTGGATTTCAACTTGATTTTGACCGAGGCTTGTTTGCACAGTTTTATAATCCGATTATTTCATATGATATTGTATTCGTATCTTTAAGCATTGTGGCTTTGGTTTTCTCATTTTATTTAAGAGGCTATTGGGCATATCTATTATGCAGCATTAGCTTGCTGAGTTTATTTATTTTTATATTACATGGTTCTAGAGGAACTTGGTTAATTGTTCCTTTTTTACTTTTATTTTTAATATTGTTTTACTATAAAACTCAGAAAAAAAAGCTTTTATTTGTTGGCGGAGCATTTTTATTTTTTGTAATTATCAATGCCATTATTCCGAACTCTCCGTTGTTTAGTCGTCTCGATGATTTTCAAAATGATAAAAATGCAATAGAAAATCAAAGTTATCAAAATAGTACCGGTGCAAGATTGGTGATGTGGGAGAATGCAATTGAATTGTTTGAAAAACACCCTTTGATCGGGGTCAGTGCCTATGGTGTTGAGCAAGAGCAATGTCGCCTAGCAGAGCAAGGGATTTTACCTAGTTGTTTCCAACATAAGCATAATATTTTCTTTCAGGATTTAGCTGCAAATGGTTTGATCGGTTTAATGGGGCTTATTATTTCATTACTTACTCCGCTGATGTTTTTCTTTTCTCAGTTTTCTAGCAGAAACGAATTGGTTCGAAATTTGGCACTTGCAGGATTTTTATTTGTTTTTTCATTCTTTCTGAGTGGATTGACAGAATATTATCTGTTTTTCCCTTATGTCACTTATATTTTCTTTTTTATAACAGCAAGCTTGATGAGTTTTATCATTTTGAAAAATATGAAATAAATTGTGATGGAATCAACCGATATGTCGAAGGATAATGTCGGTTTTTTCTAAAAAATGTTGGTTAACTTGTCATAGCATAGTGTTGAAAAATGACTATTCATGGAATCATGGAGAAGTTGTGTGGCAAATGTTTTTTATGAGACGGTTTCTTATTGCAAAATAAATGAAATGTTATAATATTACAATATAGCAAACAACTGATTTGAGACATGGTATGTCATTTTCCAAAAATATTCTGACCTTATCTATTTTAGCTGTTGTATCTGTGTCCACATTTGCAGCAGAAACTGAACAGGTTTCAACCCTAGATACAATTCGAATTAAAGCACATCCACTTGAGCAAACCTCTAAAGATTTTGCGGTTGCCGATACGGTTGTGGACCAAAAACATTTACAGCAAGGGGCCGTAACCATTGGTGACGCACTGAGTAGTGAGCCTGGTATTTATTCCAATCAATTCGGTGCTGGGTCAAGTCGTCCTGTGATTCGCGGTCAGGATGGTCCACGTGTGAAGGTTCTACAAAACTCTTCTGAAAACATTGATGTATCTACCTTGTCTCCAGATCATGCGGTGACGGTTGATCCAGCATTGGCGAAGCAGGTCGAAGTGATCCGAGGGTCATCAACCTTATTGTTTGGTGCTGGAACGGTCGGTGGTTTAGTCAATGTTACGGACAGTAAAATTCCAACGCAAATGCCTGCAAATGGTTACGAGGGGAATGTTGGATTACGCTATAACACGGGTAGCGATGAAAAACTGGCGACCGCTGGTGTCACGGTTGCTTTAGGTGATCAGGTGGCTTTACGTGTGGAAGGTTTAAATCGAGAAGCAAATGACTACATTGCACCAGACTATTTCCATGAAGGTGAAAAAGAGCGTCGTGTAGGCAATACTTTTGCTAAAGGTGAAACGGTGAATGTCGGTTTATCCTGGATTTATGACCGTGGTTTTACAGGAATTTCATATAGCAATCGTCAAGATAAATATGGTTTACCAGGCCATAGCCATGAATATGAAAGTTGCCATTTACATGGTTTAAGCTTGCATTGTGGAGATCATGATCATAATGACGGGAATGATCACAGCCATGATCACGCAGATGAGTCTGGTCCTTGGATCGATTTAAAATCTGAGCGTTATGATGTGCGTACTGAACTAAACGATCCATTTGCGGGTTTTAAAAAGTTACGTGCTCAAGCCAGTTATACCGATTATAAGCATGATGAAATTGAAGAAGGCACGATTGCTACGCGCTTTAAAAACAAGGGCTATGATGGGCGTCTGGAATTGGTACACAATCCCCTCGGTCCTTGGGAAGGTGTGATTGGAACCCAATATGGTCAGCAAAAACTGGAACTCACGGGTGAAGAAGCGTTCTTGGCACCAAATACCACCAAGAAGTGGAGTGTTTTCGCCTTGGAGCATGCTCAATTTAATGATGTACATGTGGAAGTCTCAGCACGTGCAGACCAGCAAAAAATTGATATTGATGACTCATCGAAAAAAGATTTCAGTGGTTCGGCCTTTTCTGTTTCAGGTGCCGCCAACTGGGAATTTGCACCGAACTATAAACTTTCATTGGTAACTTCACATCAAGAACGTTTGCCTTTGGCACAAGAGTTATATGCGAATGGCGGACATTTTGCGACCAACACCTATGAGTTAGGTGATGATCAATTGAAGTAAGAGAAGTCTAATAATGTGGAATTAGGCTTCCATTATGACGATAACAAGTTTGACTATCATGTCCATGTATATCACAACTGGTTTGATGACTATATCTACGCACAAACTCTAGACCGCTATAAAGATTTCCGCTTGGTGAAATATACACAAGATCAGGCACGTTTCTACGGTGCCGAGGCTGAGGCTGGCTATCAAATTTCGCCAATTTATAAAGTTGGTGTATTTGGAGACTATGTTCGTGGCAAGATCGACAATGAAAATGCACCAAGAGTACCAGCAGGCCGTCTAGGTACCAAAGTAAATGCGGACTTTGGTGATGGTTTTAGTGGTTCAGCGGAATATTATCATGTGTTCCAGCAAGACAAAATTGCAGCCTATGAGACGGATACCCAAAGCTATAACATGGTGAATCTGGGTGTGGCATATACGGGTAAATATAGCAATGTTGGTGATTACCGCGTATTCCTGAATGCGAATAACCTGCTTGACGATCAGGTTTATCAACATGCATCGTTCTTGTCGACGATTCCGCAAGTGGGCCGTAACTTTACCGTTGGGGTAAATTTTAACTTCTAATTTTTCACTTAAATCTTATTGAAAAATCAAAGTATAAGCTCTAGCCTTAGCACATTAGGCTAGGGCTTTTTTTGTTTATATGCGTATCTTCCAACGAATTCATCGGAAATTAAACTGGTCAGGTCGTCGTTACATGGCAGTCATATTGTGTATTTTTGCGATTGGATACATTGCTTCGGCAATCTATCACACGGTAAAACCACTCCCGAAAGGACTGGATTTTACGGGTCAGTTGCGTCATGCCAATGTGAAGTTTTTGGCGGATCAGACTTATATTGATACGCAAGGTCAACAGCAGGTTGATCAGCATATTTTCAAAGAAGTGTTTCAGTTGATCGACCAGGCACAAACGACGATTGTACTGGATATGTTCCTGTTTAATCAGGAAGTCGGAAAGTCCAAAGTCAAACAGTTTCCTTTGATGCAAGAATTGACGGATGCCTTGGTTGTGAAGCGTCGTTTGCATCCAACGGTTGAAATTGTGGTGATTACCGATCCGATTAACTCGGTTTATGGCGGTATGACACCTCAGCATTATCAGCAGTTACGTCAGGCGGGGGTAGAAGTCATCGAGACCGATTTAAAACCGCTCCGTGCCTCGAATCCACTCTGGTCAGGTTTCTGGTATATCTGTTGCCAGAACTTGGGGAATAATCCAGAAGGGGGGTGGTTAAGCAGTCCATTTGGCAAAGATAAAGTGACTTTGCGTAGCTATTTAGAACTCTTTAATTTTAAAGCCAATCATCGTAAAACCTTGGTCGTGGATACGGTGGACGGCTGGAAAAGTTTGGTAACTTCAGCCAATCCACATGATGGTAGTTCGCATCATAGCAATGTGGCGTTGGTGGTGGATGGCCCAACCGCGATTGATATACTGCAAACCGAACAAGCAGTGGCCAATATGTCTAATGGCTCTAGTCCATTTGTGATCATGGGCGGGCTGGCAGAAGATAAAAGCTTACCTCAAGTCCAAGTGCTGACTGAAAAGGCCATTTATGAGGCTGTCTTAAATATGATTCAGACTGCGAAAAGTAAAGAGCATCTGGATATGGCCATGTTCTATTTGTCGGAACGCAATATCATTGATGCGCTGAAGCAAGCACAGCAACGTGGTGTCAATATTCGCATCATGATTGATCCGAACAAAGATGCGTTCGGTCTGAAAAAGAATGGTATCCCAAATCGTCAAGTGGCTTCGGAACTCCATGCCGCTGGCATTCCAATTCGTTGGTGTGACACGCGTGGCGAGCAGTGCCATAGCAAAATGCTGTTGAAATATAATGCGCAGCAAGCAGAAATTATTCTGGGTTCAGCCAACTTAACTGCACGGAATTTGAAAAATTATAATCTTGAGACTGATATACGGGTGATTGGTGCAGCACAAGCGCCAGTGTTTAAAGATGCAGGACAGTATTTTGATGCAGCATGGACCAATGCCAATGGTCGTCAAATTACGGTTGATTATGCAAAATATGCGGATGAATCAAAGGCGAAATACTGGCTGTATCGTTTTATGGAATGGTCGGGGTTATCGACGTTTTAATTGAGCAGAGCAGGTGTTCGACGGAATGGCAAAAATTAAACTGACTACTAGGCAGGATCAGCAGCTTGATTTAGCTGTGCATCAACTCCAGCATTATGCTGATATTGTTGAAATTCACAGTTGGGCTGAATTGCTGGAATGCTATCTGAGCCTGAAACAAGACGTTTATCCCAAAAAAGTGTTTCTGATTCTAGATGATGCAGCACAGGCAAAATATACCTCGATGCATGCAGTTGAGGATGACCGCTTGTATGTTGATTTTAGTGATGATCTGAACGGGATTGAGGTTGGTGATCCAAGTTGGGAACAGACCTATCAAAATGTTTGTGTACCCAAGCAATTGCGGCATTATCTTCAACAGTTGAGTGATCCAGCTCATCAGCTGCGCTTTGAAAACTTTGCTGAGAAAATGCAGCATTACGATGAAAGTGATTTAGAGGCGATCATTTATTTTAATCAAAATCTATTGATTTCAATGGAGAGTGTGATTGAAGTGAAAGTCGCGGATGTTGAAACCGAAGCACTGAAATTGGCGATGTTACCGAACGGTTATTTTTCTTGTGATTTTGATCCATTTGAAAACTTTGCCATCATTGGAAAAATGCAGCACTATGGTTTTGAGTTTATCGGCCTCGGGGCGGCTTTATTGGGGTGGATCAAAACATCAGCGTTTAAAGTGAATACGATTGATGACTTGGTTCAGGATCTTGCTTTGATTTACCCTTTAGATATTTCTCATCAGGAAAAAATAAAAGCCCTGATTTTAAAAAATGATTATCTGATTTTACCTTATTCGGAATCACCACAAGAGTATTTGGGCTACGACTTATAGTGCTTCACAGCCGCATCTCAACGAGCTTAGGTATCATTGATCATTAAGCTCGTTGAAAAGATGACAAGTCTTCAGATCAAGGGCTCGGAGGAATCAACTGATCCAAATCCTTATCGGCCAATTGCTCAAGTTCGCTTAAATCTGTTTTGATTTTCCACTGAGTTTCATCTTCGACTGGATTGGGTAAACGGGCTTCTAGCCAGTCACAGACCACATCTGGTGTGAATTCTGGATGATTACACTGGATTACCCACGCCAAGAAATCTTTAGCTTCACCGTTCATGTACGGGGGAGGAGACACGGGAAAGAACTGAGTGGGTAAACGTTCATTGGTGGATAAATAATTGAGGACGTGCCCGAGTTCTTGAACCGTTTGCCATGCCAGCGGATGCTCAACATCAATGTTGAATTTAAACCACCACGCATGTTGACCATCTGCACCATGCGCAACGATACGAGATTCTTATACGCTGGGAACTTTACAGAAAAATTGATAGAGACGATCAAAATTCATTTCAGCCACAGATGTTGCCTCAAAACCAAAAAATTGATTTTAGCATATCTAATGATGGCTTTAGGCAGCTGCTGTTTATCAATGCAATGCAACAGCTGATCTGAAAAAATATTATTACAACATCAGTGCTGGTTTTTTATTCTAAAATAAAAACATACTCTGATTTTAGGGAGATCATGATGATGCAATCTAAACGCTATATTTATGGCTTAGCGGTTCTATTGGGCTTTCTGCCTGTGATGAGCTATGCAGATAATGCATGGGGGGGTTATCGTGGCGTAGAACGTCACTCTTCTCATCAAACCTCATCTTCCTATCAGCCACCTGCACAAGATCCATTCGCATTCTCGAATCAGCGTGATACGCCAACAGCACCGCCAAAAGGCTATTATTATCAGCCCAATCAAAATAACTATTATCCTCGTCCGAATCACCGTCCTGGTGTGCGTGTTGAATATTATCCAGAGACACAGTATGAGCGCAGTTACCGAAGCGGCTCCTTTGTGGTTGGCAATGAATTACCCGGTCAATTCAGGAATGAACGCTATATCGTTCGGGACTGGGATTATTATTCATTACGTGAACCGCCGCGCGGTCGTCATTGGGTGATGGTGGATGGACGTTATCTTTTGGTGACGGATGATAGTTTTACTATTGAGATTATTCGCTGATTTTAAATCATTTTCTTATATTTAGGTGGTTGATAACTCTCCATAATTTCTTGGATTTCATTACAAAGTTTTGCAATGTGACTGGTTTTATTCATGCTTTCTCCTAGAGTTTTTCTTAATCTGGTTTCAGATCGAAAAATAGAGGATCAAACAATGAAAAAGACAGCGGTGTTATTGGTATCGACTTTAATGCTCGGTATATCTGCTTCGGCAATGGCAGATTCAAATCGTTGGAGTCATGATTATAAAGATCGTTACGATCAGCGCTATGATCGTTATGACCACCGTTATGATCATCGTGAACAACCACGTTGGTCGAATGGAGATCGTGGTAAGCATTATGGTCAATATATTAATTTTAAACGTGGTGAGCGTTTACCTTCCGAGTTCCGTAATAACCGCTATATCGTCTCAAATTATCGCTACCATCGTTTGTATGAGCCACCGCGTGGTTATAACTGGATGCAAGTACAAGGCAAATATGTGCTGGTTGATTCCCAATATCGTATCTTCCGGGTTGGATAAAATCGCGAATATAAAAAGCAGGCCAAATGCCTGCTTTTTATTTATGCCAGTTCGTCATCTTGTGGTCGAGGTGTTTTATTGGAAGGCAATTGTTGTTCTTGATCTTTGCCCCGAATCACAGAAGGGTAGTTCCATGATGCAAAACGAACCACCAAAATCGCCACCGCTAAAATTAAGATCGAACCTGTGGTGATGACTAAATCCATCGAGGCTTTATGGTTATGCTGAATATCGGCGATCAACAGGCGAGTGAGGGCGGTAATCGCGACATAAATCAAAAAGCGCACTGGCATATGGTTGGTCTTGAAATAAATCCCCACCATGGCGCCCAGTTCTAAATAGATAAATAAGAGTAAGATGTCATCAATGCTGGCGTACTGTTTCACCGTCAGAATTTCGATCACGGTATGCACGGCTGACCATGCAATCATACAGCCGATAATAAATAAGGCTAAATAATGAAAGGCTTCAACCGCATAGTGACCGAAGCGGTCGAATAGGCGAGATAAACCTTCAAGTTTCTCTTTAGGGTTCGACATAGCGATTCAGATGCTCAACATGATTATTAGAATATTATGCAAGTTTTATGCTGATTTTATTATAGCGATAAAAAAACTGCCTCAACCAAATGGCCGAAGCAGTTTTTATGACCAAGCTAAATTAAGCTTGATTGGTGAAGTAATCTTCGCTGAAGTTCATGATCAAGTCAGAACCCGCTTTGATCTTCGCTAAACGCGCATCAATTTCAGGCAGGATACGGTCTACAAAATATTGTGCCAAAGCCAGTTTGTTTTGGTAGAAATCACCAGACTTGTCTTTAGCCGCGGCAGCAATTTTCGCAAACATATAGGCGAAGCTGAGTAGGCCGACTGCATGTAGGTAATCAACCGCAGCAGCATTTGGGAAATCTACGTTTTCAGCTGCTTGCTCAATAATGAACTGCGTGATCGCTTCAATTTCAGTTGCAGCGTCTAAAGTTGCATCTTTAATAAAGTTCAAGTCCGTATCTAAATCATTGGCAAAGTCACGAATCTCTGTGATGTATTCTGCGATGAATGCACCACCACATTTAATGGTTTTACGACCAATTAAATCTTGAGATTGAACGCCGTTGGTTCCTTCGTAAATTTGAGCAATACGAAGGTCACGGATACATTGTTCCATACCCCATTCACGGATATAACCGTGTCCACCGAAGACCATTTGTGCATCTAGAGTTGCTTGGAAAGCCGTGTCAGTCAAATACGCTTTTGCAATTGGTGTTAATAAGGCAACGCGGTCGTTGGCTTTCTTCACGGCTTCCGCATCGGTTGAGAACTTGGTGATATCCAGTTGCTGACCGACATATACTGCAAATGCACGAGAAGCTTCGTTGTTGGCACGGACATTGAGCAACATACGACGTACATCACCATGTACTAAAATGCTATCCGCTGGCTTGTTTGGTGATTGAACGCCAGACGCGCTACGACCTTGTAAGCGGTCAGTCGCATATTGTGCTGCATTTTGATAAGCAAATTCAGAAGCCCCAAGACCTTGAATACCCATCGACAAACGTTCGTAATTCATCATCACGAACATCGCAGCAAGGCCTTCATTTTCTTTACCTACGAGGTAACCTTTAGCACCATCAAAGTTCATCACACATGTTGCAGAGGCTTTGATGCCCATCTTGTGTTCGATTGAGCCTGGGCCAACCGGGTTACGCTCACCTAAAGAACCATCTTTATTGACCAAGAATTTCGGTACGATGAATAACGAAATACCGCGTGAACCCGCAGGCGCATCCGGTGTTTTCGCAAGAACAAGATGAATGATATTCTCAGCGAGGTCATTATCACCGCCAGTGATGAAGATTTTAGTACCGGTAATGTTATACGTACCATCTTCATTACGTTCAGCTTTAGTTTTGATGATCCCTAAATCCGTACCCGCATGTGGTTCAGTTAAGCACATGGTACCTGACCATTCGCCAGAGTAGATTTTAGGTAAATAAGTTTCTTTTTGCTCTTGTGATGCATAGCTGTTTAAAGCCATACCTGCACCCACAGAAAGAAGCGGGTAGAGCATGAATGATGGGTTGGTCGCGAATAACATCTCATCAGACAGGACAGTCAGCATTTTTGGCATGGCCTGACCGCCCCATTCTTCGTCCGCACCTAAGCCGATCCAACCGCCTTCAGCGTATTGACGGAATGCTTCTTTAAAACCTGCCGGGGTGAAAACTTCACCATTTTCCCAACGTGCGCCTTCTTCATCACCCGTACGGTTTAACGGATGTGTCACGTTTTGGGCAAACTTCGCCATTTCTTCTAAAATTGCTTCAGCTGTTGCAGCATCTACATGAGCCAGTTTCTCATTAGACTGCCAGAATTGTTCTGCTTTAAATACATCATTCAAGATGAATTTCATGTCTGCTAAAGGCGCATTGTAAATTGGCATAATCGTTCCCTTCTAGGCACAGTGTCATGTGCAAAGTGATCAAATAAAACGAACAAATAAATTGAATGGTATCAATTTAGCATTGATTAAACAAAAAAAGGACGGTCAAAACTGACCAGTCCTTTTTCTGTGATGAACGTTGCATCTCATTCTAAACTATGTTTAGAAAGCGAAGTGTTCCGCATCAAGTTCAAACAATGGCGCAACGCCAGTTGAAAGTACGTCTACATGTGAGCGAACACGTGGCAAGATCTTCTTGAAGTAGAAACGAGCTGTAGTGATTTTCGCATTGTAGAAGTCAACATCAGTCGTACCTTCAGCCAATTTCTCTTGCGCAACAAGTGCCATACGCGCCCATAAGTAAGCAAGCGTGACATAACCTGCGAAGTAGAGGTAATCAACTGCAGCTGCACCCACTTCATCTGGATTCTGCATCGCACGCATACCGATTTGCATGGTGATATCGCCCCATTCTTTGTTGGCAGCAGCCAATGGCGCAATGAATTCTTGCATTGCCGCATTGTCTTTGTTTGCTTCAACAAATTTATGGATGATCTTGGTGAAGTCTTTCAACATTGCACCTTGAGTTTGCAATACTTTACGACCTAACAAATCAAGCGCTTGAATCTCGGTGGTACCTTCGTACAAGCAAGCAATACGCGTATCACGTACGATTTGCTCCATACCGTGTTCAGAAATGAAGCCGTGACCACCAAAGACTTGTACACCGTGCTTCGCAGATTCAGAACCCGTTTCAGTTAAGAATGCTTTTGCAATTGGCGTTAACAAAGACAGGATGTTGTCAGCAAACTTACGCTCTTCTTCAGTGGCACCTTTTTCAACGATGTCTGCGTATTGAGCCAATAAATAAACTAGTGCACGACCACCTTCAGCAAATGATTTTTGCGTTAAAAGCATGTTGCGAACAGCAGGATGAACGATAATTGGATCAGCTTCTTTTTCAGGTGCTTTAGGACCAGAAAGAGAACGCATGGCTAAACGGTCTTTCGCATAAGCCAAAGCGCCTTGGAAAGACGATTCAGATGCAGATAAACCTTGAACCGCTGTACCAATACGTGCTGTGTTCATGAAGGTGAACATACAGTTTAAACCACGGTTTTCAGGACCAATCAAGTAACCTTTTGCTTGATCAAAGTTGATCACGCAAGTTGCGTTACCATGGATCCCCATTTTGTGTTCAATCGAACCACAACGAACCGCATTACGCTCGCCGATAGAACCGTCAGCATTCACGTGGAATTTAGGCACGATGAATAATGAAATCCCTTTTGTACCTTTTGGCGCGCCAGGTAAACGTGCAAGTACGATATGGATGATGTTTTCAGCCATATCATGTTCACCAGCAGAGATAAAGATTTTCTCGCCAGAGATTGCATAACTGCCATCTGCATTTGGTTCAGCTTTAGAACGGATAATACCAAGGTCAGAACCTGCATGAGATTCAGTTAAGCACATGGTTCCAGTCCAAACACCAGAAACAAGGTTTGGCAAGTAAGTGTTCTTTTGTTCGTCAGAACCGTGATGTTCTAACGTACGCACCGCACCATGAGAAAGACCTGGGTACATACCCCATGACCAGTTAGCTGTACCGACCATTTCAGAGATCGCAATCCCTAAAGAGTTTGGTAATGCTTGACCGCCAAATTCTTCATCAGCAGAAAGAGAAGGGAAACCAAGTTCGATATATTTTTGATACGCTTCTTTAAAGCCTGTAGGTGTTGTTACAACGCCGTCATTCCAAGTACAACCTTCGCGGTCGCCCACTTGGTTTAAAGGAGAAAGTTCGTTTTCGCAGAAATCAGCCGCTGCTTCTAAATATTGATCAACCAATTCACGGCTTACTGTGTCTTGAAATGCAGGAAGTT
Source organism: Acinetobacter sp. NBRC 110496 (assembly GCF_000876115.1). Taxonomy (NCBI): domain Bacteria; kingdom Pseudomonadati; phylum Pseudomonadota; class Gammaproteobacteria; order Moraxellales; family Moraxellaceae; genus Acinetobacter; species Acinetobacter sp. NBRC 110496. The sequence continues at coordinate 10,165 of NZ_BBTF01000010.1, read as the reverse complement.
TCGCGTAATGTGCTTCAGCATTTAATAATTCGTGCAATACGAACTGCATATCACGTAAGGGTGCTTTGTATTGTGGCATAGCGGGTTCCTCAATACTGGTTAAACCAGAGTTATAATCTTAGTCAATGTTTAATGTGCCCAAGAGCACCATTTGGTAACGCTAATCGTGCAACAAGTTATAGTTCGGTACAAGCTTTTGCAGGTCATTTCTTAGTGACTGTGAAGTCAAAGTTTATGGTTCAACCTGTTTAAGCGTGTAGATTGTAGGTGGTTTTCTGGATTTTGACTTAAATTGCAGAGGTAAAATCGTAAGCAGCTGTGTAGTTAAAAATATAGCTTTTATCTCAATGAAAAAAAGGCGCTTGAACAGCGCCTATGAGGAAGAGGGGATTAAGTGGTTGCGTTAGTTTGACGCTTGAATTGGGATTTGTCTGGGGTAAAGCGGACCTCACAAGTCCCTTGAATGACACGATTATTCCATTGAACATTGACACGGTCCCCGATACGTTTACCTTGGCAAGCCTGTTCAATCTGCGCACGTTGAGCCTGATGTTCCTGACGCATTTGTTCACGTTGTTCTAAGCGTTGCTCACGTTTGGCTTGCCATTCAGCACGTTGTTCTGGTGTTAGAGGCGCACGTTGCATATTATGGCGGTGATGATCACGATCCATCGATTGTTCCGCTGGCGCGGTCGATTGACATGCAGCCAAGCCTAAAACAGAACTGAGTAGAGTGGTCATCAATACGATTTTTGTCTTATTCATTGTTTTATCCAGCGTTATCAGTTGAGATGTGATGGTTAAAGATTAGATAATAAAGATGAAGAAACAATGGAGAGTTTTTTTCGACCATGTTGGTTACAATCCACAAATAGAACACTATTGAGACCCAGCTTTTGAATGTTCGTCGCGTGCCCTTAGCCTTACGCCTGTTTTTAACGGTATTACTCACTACCTTGCTGATTGCAACGATCAGTCTGGGAGTTTTGCATTGGACCATGCAAAAGAACTTTGCCCGTTATGTGGCTGATGTGGAAATGCAAAAGCTGGATCGTTTGATTGCCAACCTAGGTAATGTCTATACGGTTTATCATGACTGGGGCAATGCAATTCAGGCACAAATTTTACAGATTGAAGGCACAGCGGCGCCAGATGACTATGATCGACTGTCTCAATGGTGGTTACGTCGTCAGTATGATATTGCCTTGCAGCAACGTTATTTTAATGATCATACCCTGTTAAGTATGTCTCCCTCTTTAGCACAAAATAATGTGGAGATCAGAAATCGGCAGATTTTCAATGATGAAGAACTCAAAATTCTGAAACAAAATTTACCTTCTGAATATCAGCCTTTTGAGGGGCTACGCTTTCCCTTAAGCCCAAGTCAGTTCCGTTTAAAGAAAGATGGAAAAGAGGACAGGCAGGAAAGCAAATTAAATACCTCGATGGAACACGGCAAAAAGCGTTTTGTCTCGATTCCTGACCGTTTGGGTTTGAGTTCACGCCTCTCTTTATATGATGAAAAGCAGCAGTTTATTGTGGGTGAACCCGCCACGGATCAGATCTCGTTCCGTCCGATTATTGTGGATGATCGGGTGGTGGGCTATCTAGGACTAAAACCTGTATTAGATCAGGATGATGCATCCAGTATTAACTTCTTTAGTAATCAAAAACGCTATTTACTTTTGGTCTATGCATTAACGGTGCTCTCAAGTTTGGTGGCTGCCTTATTGATGGCAACGTACTTTAAAAAGCCAATTCAACGCTTATTGAATGCAACGTTAGAATTGACCCGTGGTAATTATCAGCATCAGGTGATGATTAAGCGTAATGATGAGTTGGGTGATTTGTCTAATCAGCTTAATCATTTGGCCGATATTTTACATCAGCATGAAGAATCTCGTCGTCAATGGGTGTCAGATACGTCACATGAACTGAAAACACCCTTGGCGGTATTACAGGCCCAAATTGAAGCCATGCAGGATGGGATTCGTAAAGGTACGCCTGAGCATCTGAATGCCATGATGCGTCAGGTCAGTACTTTGAAAAAGTTGACCCAAGACTTGGCTGATCTGGCTCAGGCCGATGCACAACAGCTGAAATGCTATTTTGCTGAAGTCAATCCATGGGATGTGGTCGTACAAGAAGTCGAAAATTTCAAATCGACATTTGAGCAAAACCAGCTTGAGGTGATGTTGTCAGGAGAAGGTACAACCTTATCTTTAGACCGTGATCGCTTTAAACAGATTATTGTCAATCTGCTAGGTAACTGCGTTCGTTACACGGAACAAGGTGGAAAAATACAGATTCATACTCAACAAGATGAGCAACAATGGATAATGTATGTGGATGACAGTCCATTGGGTGTGAATGATGAGCAACTGGCACGTCTTGGTGAGCGTTTCTATCGTGTTGATGATTCACGTACCCGTAGTACAGGCGGAACCGGCTTAGGTTTGGCTTTATCATGTAAACTGGCACAAGCCTTAGGTGGCTCACTCACTTTTGAGCATTCACCTTTAGGTGGATTACGTTGTGTGCTGACTTTCCCAAAACAGATCAAATAACTTTTAGATCCTCTTGTGTTGAGGATGATGGATAGGATGAAAACCATGAAACATATTATGTTGGTTGAAGATGAAGTTGAACTGGCACAGTTGGTTCGTGATTACTTAGAAGCTGCTGGTTTTGAAGTCAGTATGTTCCATGATGGTCAAGACGCCTATACCCAGTTTCAACAACGTAAACCGAGTCTCATGATTCTGGACTTAATGGTGCCACGTATGGATGGCCTAACCATTTGCCGTAAAGTACGTGAGCAGTCTGATTTGCCGATCATTATGGTGACTGCACGTACTGAAGAAATTGATCGTGTTTTGGGTCTGAATATGGGTGCAGATGATTATATCTGTAAGCCTTTTAGTCCAAAAGAACTGGTTGCCCGTGTACAGGCGGTATTACGTCGGTTAGAACGTAAAGCGGAACCTGAGCAAAATGATCTGTTCCGTATTGATAAAGCGCAGCAACGGATCTGGTATCAGCAAAAAGCACTGACCTTGACGCCAACAGAATTCCGTTTATTGGAGCTGTTTTTAGAACATCTTGGACAGGTCTATTCACGTGCGCAGTTGCTCGATCATATCAATCCAGACAGCTTTGATGTGGCAGACCGTGTGATTGATAGCCATATTAAAAATCTGCGTCGTAAGATTTCAGAGGCTGCGGATACAGGAAATCGTCATGAATGGATTCAAGCAGTGTACGGCGTCGGTTATCGTTTTGAATATCCAGATGAGTAAATCATTTACCTTATCCGATAATATCGCTTGGGTTGTTTTCGCTCCGATTGCGCGGTTACAAGACCTTGCACTGCTATAGTCCCTTGTGCCGCTTCAACGCCTTGCACTGCTATAGTCGCAGTTCATATCCAAGAAAATGTGGAACAGTTTTCACAAATTAACTCATGATTTGTTCTTGGTGTAGAAAGCCTGAAAATAAGATGAGTCTTGAAGATAATAAGGATGAGATAGGTAAAAAGTTTTATCCTGTGGATAACCACAGTGTTATCCACAGAAAATGTGGATAGTTTCGCAAAGCTTTTGTCGAAATTATCTTCTTTTCTGGTGATAACTTAAGTATCAGCTTTTTATAAGTAGAGGAATTTTACATTACTTTACAATTGCTTGTGATGTATTGTGACGGTGAACTGTGACTGATTTCAGATGATAAACTTATCCTCTGCATAAGCCTTGTGCAGTTTGATCATTGCCTTTATCCGCAAAACCAACCTGAACGGTTATCTCATCATGGGTGAATAATAATAGAGGTATGGTCAGAGACCAATTGCCATATTTCATCCATATCTGAGTTGGTCACCGCGATACAACCCAATGTCCAGTCTTTACGTGGCATATAGCTTGCGCTTGCAGGAACGGATGTGGCTCGTGTTGGCACAGTACCGTGAATCATCACATTACCACCCGCAGATCGGCCCTGCTGTTGGGCATAAGCACTATCTTGTTTATTGGGGTAGGAGATATGCAAAGATTTATAGTAAGCACTCTGTGGATTGCGCCAGTCAATTGAATAGCTACCTTCAGGGGTTTTACCATCACCTTCAAACTGTTTGTGTCCGATTGGATCAAAGCCTAAACGGATTGGATAGCTGCGAATGACTTCTTGTTGATGTTTCAATTGTAAAATGCGCTGGCTTTTAAACACTTCAATTGAGGTCACGGGTTTACTCTGTTGGAGCTTTTGTATTTCTTGGGCTGAAAGGGGCTGATGTACCGATCCCAATGTCGGAATGAACTTGCCATACTGGAAGTAAGCCAGTCCCAATAACAGGATTAAAATCGCACATCCAATCATCAGCCCAATTTTCATAGATTTCTTCTGCTAAGATGAACAACTGACAGAAATTTCAGGCATGTCACTTGGCAATGGCGCGATATCTGCTTCTGTTTCTAAGTCAGGCTGTTTTTGATAAGGCTGATTCAGTAACTTAAACAAACGCTCAACTTCGCTAAAATCACCACGCTGCGCAAGCTCAATGGCTTTTTGTGCCATATGATTACGCAGGGTATATTGTGGATTAACTTGTTGCATCAGCGCATCCAAGGCATCGGTATCTTGATGCTGTCGGATATTTTGATAGCGGGTCAAGAAATCATCGAACTGCTGCACATGGATACAATCATCTCTTAAAGCTTTGTAATCCTGTTGTTGTAAACGCAGAAAACTTTGGGTGTAATCCAATTGCTCGGTTTGCAAAATTCCGAGAAAGGCAAAACTACAATCCAGACTGTCTTTATGAAACTCTGGCAGCCCCATTTTTTGGCATAGACCTTGCCCATAATGTTGTAAGAAGGTTGGCTCAAACCGTTCTAAACATGCTGCTAGATCGAGTTTGAATTGTTCTTTATTTTCTGCTGTTGCCAATGGAATTAAATTATTCAGCCACGTCCATAGATTCCAATGACCAATACTGGGTTGATTCTGATAGGTATAACGGCCTTGGTAATCGGAATGGTTGTTAATCCAATTCGGGCGGAAACGTTCCATAAAGCCATATGGACCAAAATCTAAGGTTGAACCTGTAATATTTAGATTGTCAGTATTCATCACCCCATGTGCAAAACCCACCAATTGCCATTTGGCAATCATGATGGCAGTGCGCTCAATCACTGCCTGGGCAAATGCAAGAATCGGATTTTCAGCTTCTAGGCATTCTGGATAATGCCATTCAATACATTTCTGCGTGAATTCAGCTAACAGCTCAGGGGCATATTGATTGATCCACTCAAAATGCCCCAAACGAATATGACATTCAGAAGTACGCAACAGCATTGCACCGAGTTCGAGGGTTTCGCGCTGCACGCCTTGAGTCGAGGTGGTAAAACCCACAGCATGACTGGATGCAACACCCAGCGCATTTAATGCATGCCCAGCTAAGTATTCACGTATGACGGAGCGTAGGACTGCTCGGCCATCACCCATGCGTGAGTAGGGGGTTGAACCTGCACCTTTGAGATGGAGGTCGATGGTTTGTCCTTGCCGATTTAGGATTTGTCCGATCAATAGGCCACGACCATCACCGAGCTGCCCAGCCCATTGCCCAAATTGATGCCCCGCATAGACCATCGCGAGTGGAGGAAATTCAGCAAAAGTTTTTTGACCTCTACAAATCTCAACCCAGTTGGCTTTATCTTCTTCGTTCCATTGCAACTCATCAGCCAAAGCTTCATTAAAATGGCCTGCTTTAGCACCACGCAACGGACTTGGTTGTTGCTGGTGATAGAGTTTAGGGTTAAGTGAAGCATAGCGGGAATTGAATTGCATAAACGAAACATCAGAGAGGGCTGAATCATGACTATAGCAAATATCAGCATGAAATGGTGAGCCGTTGCGAGAAGAGCGTGTGGATGAGTAGACATAAAAAATGGCCTCATGAGAGACCATTTTCGTTAAGCAATTTGTTATTCAGAAACAGGCGCTTTTTTAATGTTGCGCATCAAGGTTTCTAAACATTCACGATGATGGCTTAAGCGATGTTCAAGCAACTGAAAATCAACTTTAAGTTTGTGATCCATCTGATGGATTTTTTCAGCCATCGCGGCTTTCTTCGCGTGAAGTTCTTGTTCTTTCAGCTTTGCCCAATCATTTAAGGTATGGGTAAAAGCTTCATATTCTTGGGCAATACGTTGTTTCATTTGCACGATGTCGGTATTGACATCATGACCATAAATCGCCAAGTCACGTTCAGCATATTTAAACTTCATCGCAAGTTCAGCTTTCTTGATATTAAAGCTTGGAATACGACGTAGATTTTTTGCCAAACCGAGTTTAGAACTGGTCCAGATTAACCATTTGGTTGGGTCATATTGCCACCATTTCACCCCATTACGATAGTCGTACTGGAAGATATGGTGATAGTTGTGATAGCCCTCACCCCAAGTGAAGATCGCCAACACAAAGTTGTCACGTGCGGTGTTTTCATCGGTATAAGGACGTTTGCCCCACATGTGGCAAAGCGAGTTGATGAAGAAGGTGACATGATGGCTAATGATCAAACGCAATAAACCACCAAGCAAGATGACGCCCCAGATATCGCCTGTTGCCCAACCAATTAAGCCCAGCACACCAACATGAACCGCAATCACCATTGGTACATAGTAGTTGTGTTGAAACATCACCAGTTTATCATTCAGCAAATCAGGGACATTTTTGAAATCGGGTTCTGATGGAGAGTGGTCGCGGATCATCCAACCTAGGTGAGCATACCAAAATCCACGTTTGATTGAATAAGGATCTTGGTCGACATCATCGACATGACGGTGATGCGTACGGTGCCCCGAAGCCCAGAACAAAATACTGTTTTGAACGGCAAAGGTACCACCAATCATCAATAAAATTTTAAGCGGTAATGCCGCTTCATAAGCACGGTGTGCCCAAAGACGGTGATAGCCTGCGGTAATTCCCAAGCTGCTGAGTGCAAGCAAGAAGATCATGCTTACCCACGCACTTACACTAAAATCATAATAATAAGCGTACAAAGGAATTAAAATAGCGGCAAGAATTGGTGTTCCAATTAAGGTAATGCTAGCAGTCCAGTTGATGGGTGCCTTTTTGAGTGGGGCGGAAGTCATATCCGTCAGCGCTCCTAAAAACCTTGTTTGCACAAGATAATAAAACTAAACGAGATAGCAAAACCAATCATGACGATATATTGCTATTTTATCACTGATATTAGCATGTCCAAATCAGTTAGCACTAGTATTATTCTACAGTTGTATCGAAAGAACAGTAACAGAATTCATTCATAAATTTGATCAATGAATTAAAAGGTGAAATAAATCAATGTCTGAGCAAATTACCATGAAAAATCCGATTTTTTCTTTGAAGGCATTTTTTAACAAAACTTTAATATTCTCTGCTGCGGTCATGCTTGCAGCCTGCCAAAGCCAACCGAAACCAGTGCAGAAACATAGCTTACAACCTAAGCGAGTGGCTCAACCCCCTACAATGCAAGTGCGTAAGAGCGTGGATGGTGTTCAAGATATTGAATGGCAGATCATCAGTATCCAGAATAGAAAGGCATTGTTCTTTAATCAGTACCCAAGTTTCTCGCTTAACTCGGCCTCAAAGATGGTGACAGGTCATACTGGCTGTAACAATATCTATGGGCGCTATAAATATGACTTTGCACAACGTAAACTGGATTTTGATGTGATGGCACAGCATCAGAGCTGTAATCGTGCTCTAGCGCAAGAGGCGGACTTGATGGATGCGATTCAACGGGTTGAACGCTTTCAGTTAGAGGGTACAAACTTATATTTATTAGATGCCAAAGGGCAGCGTTTGATTCAGGCACAACGCAAATGACAATAAAAAGGCGGAATGATTTCCGCCTTTTTATGATTTGAAATACTGCAACATGGTACTTGGGATATCGGTAATTAGACCTTGAATGCCGAGTTGTTGTAAATGTTTGGCACGTTCAACTTCATTCACAGTCCAGACACTGATCTCAAGATTAGCCTGTTGAGTCCGTTGAATGATTTCATCTGTTGCCAATAAATCTCCCCAACCAATCTGGCAACAGCCATACTGCTGCGCTAACTCGATCGCATATTCACCAATGGGAATTTCAACCAGTAGTCCACGTTTAAACGAACTCTGTTGTTGCTGTAGGGCAGACAGGATTTTGACATCAAAGCTGGTAATGGTTGCGGTGGCTTCAAAACCTTTTAAATCATGCTGCAATTGTATAATCAAGCGCTCTGCGGCTGCTTCGTCTGCAACTGCCTTAATCTCCACTTCGATATGTTCAAAGTCAGTGAGGCAATCCAGTACTTGTTGCAGGCTAGGAGTATATTCTTCAAAGGCCCATGCTTGCCACTGATGTCGATGATCAAATTGTTGGGCTTCAAGCAAGGTGCTACTTTCTACCTGTTGTGAACGACCTGCCGTACGTACAAAGTCCTCATCATGAATCACCACCAAGTGGTCATCTTTCAGTTGGCGCACATCAAATTCAACGGCACGTACACCTAAATCATGCAGATAGCGGAATCCACCTAATGTGTTTTCGGGCGCTTCGCCACGCGCACCACGATGACCAATAATTCGCATCTTTATCTATCCAACAAATGATTATGCTTGATCGATACTGTCATTAATATTCTTTTGCCACAACACTTCGTTACCACCTTCAGCACGTTGTAAGGCACGTGAAGCAACAAACAGCCAGTCCGATAATCGATTGAGTAATTGTAATGCGGTTGCCTGAATATTTTGGTCACGATGATGTACTGACAATAAAGCACGTTCTGCACGACGGCACATTGCACGAGCTTGATGTGCATAACTACAAGCTAAAGTGCCTGATGGTAAAATGAAGTCTTTTAACATCGGCAGCGATTCATTCATGTGGTCGATTTCTTTTTCAAGAAAATCAATGCATACGGGCTGCAGTAAATGATAGTTTGGAATACACACCTCACCGCCTAAATCGAATAGCCAGTGTTGGATCAGACTTAAACTTTTGTCCCAACGTGCTTTATCTGCAACTTGGCTGGCACTGATTTGTGCACGAAGCACGCCAATGGTGGCATTGAGTTCATCGACATCGCCCAAAGCTGCAATGCGTAAATCATCTTTGGCAACGCGTGAGCCATCCCCTAGGCCAGTTGTGCCTGAGTCACCTGTACGGGTATAGATTTTACTTAAACGATGTCCCATAGTGCTGTTTCTCTGATCCTGAAAATAAAAAGGGGATAATGTCGGTCAGAACATTACCCCGAAACTGGAGTTAAGAAAATATTTTTTATGATTTTATCACGCAATTAATAACGGAATGTGACACCCGCAGAAGCTAGGCGACCGCCGTTGATGTAGTACACGCCGTTACCGTTATAAGCAGTTTTATAATTTACATCACCAATGTTTTCAATGTTTGCAAAGAGTTTAATCATTGGGATAGGTTGCCAATACACATTTACATTCGTGGTGACATAGCCTGGAGTCGTTGTTGGTGTTGTTGATGGCCAATCCGCAAAGTCTTTTGAATTTGATTTCGCAACAACAGAAGCTGAAACACCGTATTCTCCATCATCCCATCCCGTTGTAAGAGTTAGGCTTTGACGTGGGCGACGAGTTAAGTCTTTTTTAGTTTCATCATCTTTTGCTTGTACATAAGCATAAGTGGTGCTTAAAAAGAGTTCATCTTGTTGCCATTTAAATGACGCTTCACCACCAGTAAAGGTTGCTTTATTGACATTAATTAACTTTCCTGCTTGGAAGCTAATGAGGTTGTCCACTTTATTGCGATAAACTGATAGGCCTAAGTCGATATTGTAATTTAACTTTTGATCTACACCGATTTCATAAGAAAAACTTTCTTCTGGTTTTAAGTCAGGATTTGCACCCCAAGATAAGGCATACAAGTCATTTGTAGTTGGTGCACGGAAGGCTGAACCTACATTGGCATATATGCTTGTAAGGGGCAATAACTGATAGCGAATAGCACCCTGACCGACAGTATGTGTACCAAATTTATCATTATCTTCAACACGAACACCAACCTGAGTCTCTAAGCCGTTGTGTTGATACTGGTGCTGAGCAAAATAACCAATGGTATCTACAGATTCATTGTATTTAACAT
>NZ_BBTF01000011.1:0-96002 GCF_000876115.1 Acinetobacter sp. NBRC 110496 | reverse complement strand
GAGTGAACATTTTTAAACCAAAATCACAATTTTTCTTATATTTTTCGATCGAATTTGTTTTAATAATAAGAGAACAACTAAACTATATATCTCACCTCTATGTTTTGCGTTTAATAGCGCAATCATTTAATGGCTGTATCATTTCGCTCTAACAGCGATTAAGGACTTATATGCATTACTCTAATTTTATCTTGCTTGGGTTGTTAACTGCTGGGGCTTGTTCATCAGTATTTGCTCAAGACACATCAACTGATTCAGCCACTCAACCGGCTCCAGCTGGCACTCAGGTTAATGCTGAGCAAAAAGTTACAACCATACAAGCTATAAAAGACTTAAAGCATCTTACCAAGAATGATTTAAAGGTGAATGCAAATGCCGCACAACCTGATTCAGTGAAAGACCCACTACAACCATTGAACCGCCAGATTTATGCTTTTAATGATATGTTAGATCGAAATATCTTAAAGCCTGTTGCGATTCAATATGTCGCTAAAGTACCAGAACCAGTTCGCAGCCCATATCGTCAGTTCCGTAAAAACCTAGGTGAGCCTTGGAATGCAGTTAACCAGCTCGTTCAAGGTCGCCCAACGCGTGCAGCAAAGACACTCGGTCGTTTTACCTTAAATACCTTAACAACTTTAGGCTTTGCCGACCCTGCCCGTCGTTTGGGTTTAAATACTGAAGAAGAAAGTTTTGGTGTAACTCTTGGTTATTATGGCGTTCCATCTGGTCCTTATGTGATGTTACCGTTCTTTGGCCCAAGTACCTTTCGTGATGGTTTTGGTTTAGCTGCAGATAGTTTTGGCCGCCCTCAAAAATATTTATTAAATGATCAACAAGGAATTTATTGGTCAACCAATCTATTACAGGCAGTTGATGCACGTTCACAGATTTTAGATATTGAAGAAAGCCTAAAAGGCGATAAATATTCGATGATCCGAGATTTTTACTTACAACGTAAATCATTCCAGATTGCAGAGAAACGTGGTGATTCAAATGACGTCTCTTTTGTTGGTGATGTAGATGATGCTGACGACGGCGCTTCTAAAGCAAAATGATTTATTTAAAATAATGTTTTACAAACTTATGTATTGTCAGAAAATTTAAACTCTGGCAATACTATGTTCTAGATTTTATTCATTTCTACGAATGAATTAAAAAACGATCATACAAAGGATTGACTACTCATCTATGTATTTCATTCAACCTTCCCGCTCTATACCTTGTTTAAATCAAGCTTTAACTGAGTTGCCGAGTCTACAGGTTATTCAAATCGATGATTTGGATTTGTATGATCAAACCATCATTGCAATAGCAGATGTACAAGATTTTTTAAAATATCAATGGAAATTTCCTACCGTTGTCCTTGCATTTGAACATGAAGGCGCTGCTTTGGCCCAAGCATGGGAATTAGGTGCGTTGGCAGGTTGGATTTGGGATAGTTTACCTAAAAACCCAGTTCATTCTTTATTTAAAATAGATGCGCAATACAAACGCAATCAAGACAGTCGAGATTTACCCTCTGCGGCAGAATTACAAAAGCGCCTGTTACCCAATCCAATTGAATTACCCAATTATCAATTTGAATCCTTTTTTCAGCCTTCTGCTTATTTATCCGGAGATTGGTATGATTATTGGCGCCTAAATGATGAAGAGGTTTTATTCTATCTTGCCGATGTTTCCGGGCATGGTGTTACCAGTAGTTTATTAACCTCCTGGATGGCCGCTTTTCATGGCCGTTCAAAGACCCCAGGTCAGTTGATTCAAAAACTCAATGCCATGTTAGTACAGGAAAACATTGAAAAACATATTACCATGGTTGCAGGTATATTAAACCTTGCAACACATGAGGTGCGCTGGTCCAGTGCTGGGCATTATCCACCTCCAATTATTTTTGAACCGAATAAACCACCACAAATTTTAACCACCAGTAGCTTTCCTTTGGGTCTAACCGAAGAACTTGAAGTTGAAGAACATCATTGTAAATTAAGCCGTCATGCAAGGTTCATTTTATGCTCAGATGGCGCTTTAGAGCCTTTTGATGGTGGTCTTAATGATCAGTTCAACCAATTGGTCGAACATCTACAAAAAGACTCCTTCAAAGCGCCTGATCACGTTGCAGATGACATCGCAATTTTGAGCCTCCGCCGAATGAATTAACATTAAAATCAATTATTTAATTTAATAACCTCGCGCAACCACTTGTGTCTGCAATATCACTATGGGATAATTTTATATCCTTTCTCTGAAAATGGCATTTATATGTCAACAGGTCATGTTGAATATGCAAGTTTGAACGGAACGCATATTTTCAAGCTTATTGGCGAAGTGCGTGCTCACTCTTGTATAAGTCTAGACAAACTACTCAACAGGATTGAACAACAACAGAATGTTGTTGGTGCAATCGTTGATTTAACTGCAACCACATTTATTGATAGTACTGTGTTAGGCATACTAGCAAAATTGGGTTTAAAGCTTAAGCAAGCTCATCACATACAAGCAGTTATGCTGTCGACAAATCCAGACATTACCACCTTAGCCAACAGCATGGGGCTAGGGCAGGTGTTTGTGATTTTAAATTACTGCGGCGATCCAAATGTATGCACGCTAGAGCTTACAGATGAACATGTCACACATAGTGCTATGCTCAATACCGTACTTGATGCGCATAAAACGCTGATGCGTTTGAATGAAAACAATCAGAATATGTTTGAACCACTGGTGAAGCAATTGCAAAAAGAACAAGATTGTTTAAACCACGACGTACAAAAACAAAACGCTTGATCATTAAACCTAGTATTGTGGCTTCTATATGACCTTACTTTCCGTTGCACAAATGAATTCTCAAAATGACATTGAAGCAAATTTCAATGTCATTGAATCATTGCTTCAGCAGAGTAAGGCTCAAGGAGCAGAGCTGATTGTTTTTCCAGAAAATTTTGTTTGCTTTGCAGCGGGCAAGCAACGCGAAACTGCTGCGCAATTCGAAGTCATTCAAGCACGTTTAGAACAATTGGCACATCGTTATCAAATCTGGATTATTGCAGGCACACTCCCATGCCCTTTTCGTCCAGATGGTTCAATCATTTCGGATGGCCGGGTCCGTACAGTAAGTCTGTGTATTAGCCCTGAAAGGACTGAAGCACGTTATGACAAAATCCATTTATTTGATGTACAAGTGGGTGATGCAGTTGGGGGGTATCAAGAATCTAAATTTTTCGAACCTGGCAATCAGGTGGTAGTTGCCAAAACCCCTTTTGGCAATGTTGGTCTGATGGTTTGTTATGACTTACGTTTCCCTGAACTTGCTTTAACTTTACGCCAACAAGGTGCCAATATCTTAACCGCCCCTGCTGCATTTACCTACACCACAGGTCAACTGCATTGGCAATTGCTGCTACAGGCACGCGCCATGGATAGTCAGTGTCATGTTTTAGGCGCTGCACAACAAGGCTGGCATGGTGAACAACGCCAAACCTGGGGCCATGCAGCTATTACGGATAGTCGTGGTCAACTGCTACAAAGCATTGACAGCGAAGGCCATGGTTTAATTAGCAGCAGTTTTAACCTTGCGGAACAAAATCAGCTTCGTCAAGCAATGCCGCTCATGCAACATCGTACAATCATTCATTATTGATCTTGTTCTTGCTATTCTCTTTCTCTAAACAATAAATTGTATAAAATTAATACAGACAGCAACAATCTGACTGAGATGATCAAATTTTATAAATGTCTGATCTATAGAATCATGATTTAATACAAATTATTGATCATCCTAGAACAGATTCAAGTGATTTGGACTACGAATGATGTAACATCGTCAATTAATTCTTATTAAGCTTTATTCATGTTTAGATTGATTTTAATTTTATTTTTTTTGGGGACAACCGCACAACTTCATGCTTCATCGCTTGATCTCGATGGGGATGAGTCCATGCAATCTTCTCGCATTTTATCTACGCCGCAAAATTTATCATTGAATGCTTTTGGGCAATGGGTCATTGGTTGGGGGACAGGTGCTGAAGGTGCAAGGCAACGATTAAGCAATATTCGACGTGAGGATGTTGTGGTAATTAAGCAAAAAGGTGCCACCTTGGATATGATCAAAGCTTGGCAACAGCACTTTGAACTTGAGGCACAAAATAATCTGAGCAGTCCAACAGCACTTTATCGGGCTCGACTGATGAAAAAGATCGCTGAACTTTGGTAGAGACAGTTTTAAAAATTACTCTTTTTTTATAAGCATAAGCATGATCACTTGTGCTTTTTTTGTTTTAGCAGCTTGATCTCTCTATTAAAAAAACAATTCATCATGTTTCAGCTAGACAAGCCCCGCTCTTTCAACAGATCAAGACTTAACTTTCCTTACTAGAATAGATGACTGACATGCATTTCCGTGAAAGCAGGAATTGCTACAAAAGCGAAGATCAAAACCTACAAACATTCGCACTTTAAATGTCAGAACATACAACGTTTACTTACTTGTTTTTAAATTTAGATCCAGTACGATCTAATTGCACTCAATAATATTCAGGAATAATAATCATGTCTTTAGAACAAGTGGTTTATCGTGCGAAAGCAAAAGCAACGGGTGGTCGTGATGGACGAGCAACTTCTTCTGACGGTGTTTTAGATGTTCAGTTAGGCGTACCAAAAGAAATGGGCGGCGCTGGTGGTGCCGTAACCAACCCTGAGCAACTGTTTGCTGCTGGCTATTCAGCCTGTTTCTTAGGTGCAATGAAGTTTGTTGCCAATCGCGATAAATTCAAAATTAGCAAAGATGCTTATGTCGAAGGTGAAGTCGGGATTGGCCCGATCCCAAATGGTTTTGGGATCGAAGTGACTTTAAATGTTTATCTACTTGGTATGGAACAGGCTGAAGCAGAGCAATTGGTTGCGGCTGCACATATTGTCTGCCCGTATTCAAATGCAACCCGTGGCAATATTGATGTGAATTTTAATATCGTGACTGCTGAATAAGCATTTCACATACAACAAAGAAAAACAGCATGAATAGATCATGCTGTTTTTCTATTTAGCGCTTTGATTATTCTTCCGCAGCCTCATTGGTGACACGAAGTACCTCTTCTAAAGTCGTCTTCCCCGCCAAAACTTTTAATAAACCATCATCACGAATGGAAGCAGCATAACGACGTGCATGATTTTCCAGTTCAAATTCAGCTGCATTACCATGAATGAGACGACGCATCGACTCATCTACAGGCACAATTTCATAAATTGCGGTTCGACCACTAAAGCCAACGTGTGAGCATTTTTCGCAACCATGTGGTTCTGGTAGCTGCATATATGCATCCACTTTAAGGTGCTGGAACACTTGTCGCTCAAAATCATCAGCCTTACGCCAAGTCACGCAATGCGGACATAAAGTCCGTACCAAACGTTGCGCGATTACCCCAATCAATGAACTCGCCAACAAGAACGGCTCAATTCCCATATCCTTCAGACGCGTCACTGCACCAATCGCGGTGTTGGTATGCAGTGTTGACAAGACCAAGTGACCCGTTAAAGAAGCTTGCACCGCAATTTCAGCAGTTTCCAGATCACGAATCTCACCGACCATCACCACATCAGGATCTTGACGTAACATCGCCTTGAGCGCACGCGCAAAGGTCATATCGACTTTGGTATTGACCTGAGTTTGGCCAATCCCTTCCAATTGATATTCGATCGGATCTTCAGCGGTCAAAATATTACGGGTATTGTCATTCAAATCAGATAGTGCCGCATATAGTGTGGTGGTTTTACCCGAACCCGTTGGGCCTGTGACCAAGATAATGCCATGCGGACGATGCACCAATTGCGTTAAACGTTCATAGTCATTCTGCATCAAGCCCAAATGCGTCATGTTTAAACGCCCTGCTTGCTTATCGAGCAAACGCATCACCACCCGCTCACCATGTGAAGACGGTAACGTCGAAACACGCACATCCACTTCACGCCCTGCAAGACGCAATGAGATACGACCATCTTGCGGAATCCGCTTCTCGGCAATATCCAGTTTGGCCATGACTTTGATACGTGATACTAGCAACGGCGCTAATTCACGGCGTGGCTGTACAATTTCACGCAATTGCCCATCAACACGTAAACGTACAGAGAGTTTTTTCTCAAAAGCCTCAATATGGATATCCGAGGCACTAACCCGAATCGCTTCTGACAGTAATGCATTGATTAGACGCACGATCGGCGCATCATCTTCCTGATCCATCAAGTCTTCGGCTTCAGGCACTTGATCGGCCAGACTCAAAAGATCGGGATGATCTTCCAAGCCTGCAGCAACCTGCTGCGACTCCCCTGTATCCCCTGCATAGCTAGAACTGAGTAAGGCGTGAAACTCTTGATCAGTACAAAGTTGATCATGAGCTGATTTTCCCAAAATTCGGCGAGCTTCCTGCAAAGCAATACGCGCGGTGTCCTTGCGTCGTACAATAAAAACTTGATCGCCTTCATAACGTAACAAAACGCCATGTCGTTTAGCGAAACTATAAGGAATTTGTATTTGTTTAAGTATTTGCATCACACAAATAATGATAAAAGAAAGCAGTGAGTGTACTCTAAGCAGATTACAGCGTGAAGTCTGTTTAGCATACTCACACAGGAATTTTGCATCTTGTCTCAAAATAATCAACATGAAGCGCCGCATTCCAATAGTTTGAAATGGTGGGGCGAACAACAATTTGAAATCCAGCAAACCAAAGCTTGGCAATTCGGGTCATTACTGTTTCGTCTGACACGCGGTATTAAAGAGTGGCGTTTGGAATATCATCGTCCACAGTCTCAGCACGACTATGAACAGCAATGGAAAATTCTGAACGATACTGAGTTTGCCATGCCGCCCCCAGCAAAAATTGAACGCTATATGTTTCATAAAACCAATAGCAGCTTCCACCTGATGCCCCGTTTGGCCGATCGCTCAGTGGTGATTCGACCTGTTGATCCAATTTATATTCCTGCGGGTCAACGCGGAACCTTATATATCAGCACCCCTTTATGGATTGCAGGTTTGGTGGATGGGCTCTCTGAGCCTTTATTTGATATTCCAGTGATTCAACCCAAAGACACCTGGTTTGGTAAAGATCCGCAGAATGGCGAGATTTGCTATGCGACTTCAGTCGACGGGCGTATTGATTTGAATCTACTCAAACCCCGTGCGTTCCGCGCAGTGACTCCGATTGAGTTCCACAATACCAGTCATCATCAACTGCGCTTTGACCGTATGAATGTACCCGTCCCTGCGCTGCCTTTATTTTATAGTGAAAGTACGGGGCGGTTATGGACCTCACAAATCAAAGTCTATTACGAGGGTACCGACCACCCTGCACGTATCAGAATCGAAAACAAAACCCCAAGTCCTGCGGGTGAAGTGGTTTATGTGCACCCACCTCGTGCCCCAGGCAGTACCTTATTCAATATGTTTGATTCATTCTTTTAAGGGGTTGCCATGCCGAATTCAAATATTCCCAAAGATGTTGCTGGCAGCCTGACCAATGTTTTCACCAACATCAACTTTGAGCGACTCAGTGAAATCGTGGTCGCGATTATTTTATGTTTCATTGGTTTTTTAATTGCTCGTTTGGTTTCGAATGCCTTTATCCGCACTGTAGGCAGCCGATTTAATGCGCATCAACGCCTGCTCTGGCGTCGAGGTATTTTTTACTTCATCTTCTTGCTGTTCATTATGACCAGCTTAAGAGAGGCAGGCTTTAAACTCAGTGTCTTTTTAGGTGCGGCAGGGATATTAACCGTTGCCTTGGGTTTTGCTTCACAAACCTCTGCCAGCAACTTGATCAGTGGTCTTTTCTTGATTGGTGAAGGTTCATTTGAAGTCGGCGATACGATTCAAATTACTTTAATTCGTGGGCAAACCATTGAAGGTGAAGTGATTTCAATTGACTTACTTTCAGTGAAATTACTCACACTCGACAATGTTTATATTCGTTTGCCGAATGAACAGTTGATCCGAACACCGGTGATGAACCTATCCAAATATCCAATACGGCGTATTCCAATCACCTTGGCAATTAATTTCCATGAAGACATTATTAAAGTGCGACATGTGCTGTTAGACGTTGCCGCCAAATACCCGCTGGTGATGGATGACCCCAAAGCCACGGTTACCGTGACTGCTTTCAGGGAGTCTTCAATCGAACTATTATTTGCAGTATGGTGTCGTCAGGAAAACTCACTCAAAGTCCGCGATGAAATGCAGGAACGTATCCGTAATGGCTTTCTACAAAATCAGATCGAAATTCCTGTACCGAAAATGGGTCTGATTGATCGACCACTTCCCTTAGAAAATGATGAAGTCGATCAATATGCCAATCAAAAAGAACTCAAAAAAGAACAGAAAGAGCAGTAATCAGCGCTCTTTCTGAGTCTGTTCTATTGCAGGCGGCAAAGGTGCCAGATAGGCAATCACCAACATCACGACTCCTGCACCAATAAATGAAATTACACGAGTCAATGTGCCGCTTTGTGATAGATCCAATAACAACAGTTTCACCACCACAATCGCTAATAATGCAGCACCAACAAACCAAATTTGCCGGATGTGGCGACGGCTGGAAAAGGTCATCAGAATAAAGGCCAAAATCACCCATAACAACGTCAGACTGAGTTGCACATCACCATTCGACCAAATTGCTGCGCTCCAGAATGGTGTGCCCAAATAATGATGCATGGCACGCACCACCACGCTACTCAACACCAACAAGCCAATTAAAATCGTGCTGACTTTAAAGCCCCACTCGATCGAACGCTCTGCACTAAAGTCATGATGATAAATAACCCAGATCAGACCTGCAAACACCAATAAAGACAAAAGATCAGTGACGTTTAGAAGCGGTAGGAAATAGTACTGTTGCACCGAATCTGGATCTAAACTCATTAACACTAACCAAAAGAGGGTTAGACACCATACAGGGAACTGATGCAATAGCGAGGTTCTATTGGATAGCAACAACCAGACACTATAGCTCACAGGTATTAACCCAAGTGCTGCAATCGGCATGATTGGAAAAATAGCGAGGCCAATCAAAGCTAAACCCAGCCAGACTAAAGTGACCCAAATCTTGGCATCTCCTTTCGGCTTGTTCAAATTCAAGCTGATTAGGAGTAATGATAATAAGGTTGCAGCGATGGCAAAGCTCAGCTGACTTAAACCACTTGGCCAATGCCCAACCGAATAGATCTGTACAGCAAAACTTTCCACATAAAGCAGCAACAATAACACCGCCGCCAAAATCAGTTGTAGATTGCCCCATTGCAAACGTGATTTAAGATACACAGCCACACTAAATAACAGCAACAACGTGGCTGCAATCGCAAGATAAGGGCTCAGTCCATCCTGTTGCCATTGCATCCACTCAACGCCAGCAATTGCTCCCGAATACAGCCCAAGTGCCAGAAATACACCACTTAACATCCGTGCGCTGAAATACTTCTCCACTGCTTGGTAATGCAGTAGGTAAAACGCCGATATAAATTGAGCCAATGCAAAAATTGCAGTACTTAGGATCGGGAAATGATCATTTGACCAGACTTGGAACAGCAATGCCATCGAACTTAACAGCACCAGCGCCACGCCCACATAACGGCTTAATCGGTAACGCTCGGTCACGCCCCAGACAATCAGTGCGGTTCCCTGAATCACCCAACCTGTTGATGTCCAATGTGCCCCTTTGGCCAATGGAAAAATCAACGCAACGAAGACCACGGCAAGGATGAAAAAGCTTTTGGCTAAAATTGAAAGTTGGGGATACTGACGTTTAATCCAAACATTGAGACTGATATAAACAAGCGCGAGTGCAACCGCTCCCCAAGTGAGTGCTGCTGTCGAGTTCTGCATTAGATAGGCATGTAATGAAAAGCCCAATACAGGGACACTAAAAATTAGCCCAACATCTAAAATCGGTTGTAAACGCTGCGTTTTCAGACCGATTTGCTGATCTGACGCTAAACGCTGATTTTGCGCCCGCACCATCAATTGGCTGTAACGAATACTAAGCCAGATAAACAGCGCCATATGTAGCCACAGAATCATATCCAAGGTATTAAACTGCGATGTTTCTGCGTAAATTCCAATTGTTGATCCACCAATAAACATGGTGGCAAAGAAGGCAATTTGATGCAGGATTTTCCATGGCTGAATAAAGTTCAATGCAGCCACAGCCAAGTTAATGACCAAGTAGTAGCCAAATAAGAAAATCACATCAGGATGATTTTGTGGAATTAGCAATGGCGCAAGATAAGCCATAGTTAAAGCCAACATCGCTAAATATAGGGCTTGTTGCTTTAAACTCAGACAGACCGTCACCAATAATAAAATCACAAATAAAATACTGGCCGTGCTTAAACTGGCAATGACCGCAAAATGGTGTGAGAAAATCAGTGTCAGGAATACAACCGCCAGACCGACGCCTTGTAGCGCAACTGCAAATAATTGATTTTTCTTTTGCAGCCAATAACCTGCAAGGGTGGTGATGACACCTGCGCTGGCAATAAAACCCAGTTTAACACCGAGGCTGAGTTGCCAATGTTCACTGGCAAAACGTAATAATAACACCACACCAACCATGAGTATGGCGACAGCGACACGGAGAATTGGATTGCCATGCATCATCCAATCCAGTGCGGGTTGCCACCAAGCTGGCTGTTTAGGTTTAGACCTTGGAGAAATTGAATTTTGTTGTGTCGCTGTCTGGACTGATTCAGGACTGGCTTGCATCCAAGCAGTTTGTGGTTGCTCTACAATTGCAGTAGCAGAAGCTGCCGATTGAGTGAGATCAATTCCCTGATCATCAGAAAAAGGCTGCGACTGAATTGAAGTCTCTTGCTTTATCGATTGTGTTGCGACCTGCTCTAAATGCAGCAATCGGGTTTGAAAAGCACTGATGGTTTGAATCAAGCAGAGCAACAGTACCAATAACGCCCCACCCGCAAGCCACATCCACGTATTGGCATAGGCAAACAGTGCAAGTAATGCGGTCGCATAAATTACAATTTTTTGTACGCCGATGCCCGTCAGTGGTGCGAAATGGTTCGGCGCGGCTTGCTCAAGCCGAGTTAAACGCTGATGAATTTCAGACAGAATGTGCACAATAACAACGGTCAAGCCAATGCTGGCAGCAGCAACAGTACCCTGCCACTTCAATGCAATTGCAGCCACAAGCAACACGGCCAAGCCAATTAAAACGACGATGAGTCCCTGTTTATCTTTTTTATACATAGACTTATATCAATTATGACAGCTTCATTGCGGCTATCTTACTTGATCACCAGATCAGCAGGTATTGTTACATACAAAATACTGCAAATTTTAAACGACACAAGCAGCCGCTCTCTGTCCAGTTCAGATAAGACAGCCACCACTTTTTCACGTAAAATACTAAGTAATTTATAATTAGGATTTGCGCAATGCCACCTTTTGTCTTGGTTGACGGGTCTTATTTTTTATTTCGTGCTTTTCACGCCTTACCTCCATTAACCACGTCGACTGGCTTACATACCAATGCCATTCGTGGCGCAATCTCAGCCATTCAGAAACTGATGCGTCGTACCCAACCGACACATATGGCTGTGATTTTTGATACACCAGAGCCAACCTTTCGTCACAAACTATCACCCATCTATAAGGGTGATCGCCCAAGTATGCCTGAGGAATTGTCACAACAGATTCCCTATTTACATGCGCTCATCAAAGCCCAAGGTATTCCACTTTACAGCCTTCCTGGAGCTGAAGCGGATGATATCATCGGAACCTTAACTAAACGCGCTTTGGCTGAAGGCC
Source organism: Acinetobacter sp. NBRC 110496 (assembly GCF_000876115.1). Classification (NCBI taxonomy): domain Bacteria; kingdom Pseudomonadati; phylum Pseudomonadota; class Gammaproteobacteria; order Moraxellales; family Moraxellaceae; genus Acinetobacter; species Acinetobacter sp. NBRC 110496. The sequence goes on along the minus strand of NZ_BBTF01000011.1, from coordinate 84,193 downwards.
ATCATGTCTTGATCTCAACAGGTGACAAGGACATGGCACAGTTGGTCAATCAACATGTCAAACTGGAAGACAGTTTTAAAGAACGTGTTTTAGATGAAGCCGGTGTGTTTGAAAAATTTGGTGTACATCCAAATCAAATCATTGATTATCTTACGCTTATGGGCGATGCATCTGACGGTATTATGGGTGTACCTGGTGTCGGTGCAAAAACCGCAGCGAAACTGTTAAATGAATACGGCACACTCAGCAATATCATTGCCAACGCTGATCAGCTTAAAGGCAAAATTAGCCAAAATATCAAAGACAATGTAGACAATATAAAAATTGACCACCAACTGGCCAGTATTGTCTGTGATCTCGATCTTGCTTTGGATTGGCATGACCTGAAACTGTCTAATCCAAATGTGGAGCAGCTTCGTGATCTATACACTGAATTAGAATTCCGTAATCAGTTACAGTCTTTGGATCATCCAAACAATCCAAACAGTTCAGCCTATCAGCAAACGGCACAAAGCATTGCCAAGGCTGAACAAAAAGCAGAACCCGTGGTTGCCGAAGACCACGCCAATCTGTCTAGTCAAGATGATCAACTCGGTGAAGCCACTTATCATACGGTACTGAATCAACACGATTGGGATGTCTTATTACACCGTATGCAGCAGGCCGATCACTTTGCAATTGATACGGAAACCACCAATCTGGATTATCGTTTTGCCGAACTGGTCGGTTTCTCTGTGGCGTTTGATGCCAAGGATGCCTATTACGTTCCAGTTGCACATGATTATGAAGGTGCACCTGAGCAGCTCAATCGCGAGCAGGTTCTTGCTCAGATCAAACCGATTCTTGAAAATGAAAACGTGAAGAAAATTGGTCATCATCTCAAATATGATGCACATATCTTTGCCAATCATGGCATCACCATTCAAGGTTGGTATTTCGATACCATGCTGGCTTCATACGTATTGAATGCCGCAGCAACCCGACATGGTATGGATGATGTCGCTCGACTTTATCTCAGCCATTTGACCACAACTTTTGAACAGATCGCAGGTAAAGGTGCCAAACAAAAAACCTTTAACCAAATTGAGCTTGAAGTTGCGGCACATTATGCTGCCGAAGATGCGCATGTCACTTATCGTTTATACGAAGTGTTAGCAGCAAAACTAAAAAGCCATCCTGAATTGGTCAATATCCTACATAACATCGAAATGCCGGTTGCGCGTGTCCTCACTGGCATGGAAGAAGATGGCATTAAGCTCGATCATCAATTCCTCGATCAACTCAGTGTTGAATTCTCTAAAACCATACAAAGCCTTGAGGCACAAGCAACTGAATTGGCAGGCGAAGCCTTTAATGTTGCCTCGCCAAAACAAGTCGGTGAAGTTCTATTTGAAAAGCTTGGACTCAAAGGCGGTAAGAAAACTGCGACAGGTCAATACAGCACCAGTGAAAGTATTCTGGAAAAAATCGAGCATCCTTTAGCCGAAGTGATTTTGGAACACCGTGGTCTGGCAAAACTCAAAAACACCTATACCGATCGTTTGATTAAACAATCACACGATTCAACCCATCGCGTGCATACCAGTTATCACCAAGCCTTAACTGCAACAGGCCGTTTGTCTTCAACCGATCCAAACTTGCAAAATATTCCCATCCGTACCCCAATTGGCCGTCAAATTCGTAAAGCCTTTATTGCACCTGAAGGTCGCGTCTTATTGGCAGCCGATTATTCACAAATCGAATTGCGTTTGATGGCACATTTCTCACAAGATGATGCGCTCGTTCATGCCTTTCAACAAGGTCAGGACGTGCACCGTCGTACCGCATCTGAAGTGCTTGGTATTGCCATTGAAGATGTGACCAATGACCAACGTCGTCAAGCCAAGGCGGTGAACTTTGGTCTGCTCTATGGCATGTCTGAATTCGGTCTCACCCGGCAGCTCGGTTTTAGCCGTGAAGAATCGCGTAGCTATATCGCCCGTTACTTCCAGCGTTATCCAGGTGTTTTGGATTATATGGAGCGCACACGACAAATTGCGCGTGAACAAGGTTTTGTTGAAACCATTTTAGGTCGTCGTCTATACACGCCAGACATTATGGCCAGCAATAAAATGATTAAACAGGCAGCTGAACGTGCAGCCATTAATGCACCGTTACAAGGCAGCGCAGCGGATATTATTAAACTGGCGATGATCGCAGTCGATAAAATGCTACCTAAAGATCAAGCCAAGCTGTTACTACAGGTACACGATGAATTGGTATTCGAGGCTGATGCTGCAATTGCAGATGAACTTTCAAAACAAATTGCTGATGTGATGCAATCGGTATTGGAAATTTCAGTGCCATTTGTGGTGGAAGTTGGACAAGGTCCAAACTGGGACGCTGCTCACTAAGCGCTGACAACCACTCAATAAAAGTTTCTTGCAGACAGGGGATCAACTCCCCTGCGCTACAAGAACACCAATAATAAAGAATAACTGATAAAAATTAATCCGCAAAGGAGATAGGAATGCAACATGTCCTTTAATCAAGTTCAATTTAACCGTTATCACTCCATTGATTCACTGCGTTTTATTTCAATCTGCTTGGTGTTACTGCATCACTTTAATATCCCCTATAAGCTGTTTGATACCTCAATCGGCTTTCAGGTTTTTGGCGAAAGCATTACCACGCTTTTAGCCCGAAACGGCAACTATGGGGTCACCATGTTCTTTGTGATCTCAGGTTATTTAATCACCTCACATACCATCAAGCGCTGGGGTGCACTCCATCAGGTCAATACTCGGGACTTTTATATTTCACGATTTGCTCGCATCATGCCGACCTTGATTTTGCTGATCTGTCTGGTGAATTTGTTAGGAGCATTGGAACTTAAACCCTTTATGACCCAAGCTCCAAATGGTATTGTGGTGGCCCAGTCAACGGTCAACTTGGCGGCATTAACCTTCTGGATGAACATCCTGATCATTGAAAATGGTTGGGTCAACTATGCACTTGGGGTGCTCTGGTCGTTATCGGTTGAAGAAGTGTTTTATCTGCTTTTTCCGCTGACAGCACTGCTATTTAAGAAAAACCCCTACTTTCTATTTGTCTGTGTTGCCGTGATTCTCTTTGCACCGTATTTTAGATATTTACATTACGGTGAGGAAAGTGGTGCCTACCTCTATCATTACTTCTCCAGTTTTGATGGGATTGCCTTTGGTTGCATTGCAGCATTAATCGCACCTCAAATGAAGTTGCAAGCCCAAACTTGGCGATGGCTAAAAATCATTGCCATTACTGCAATGCTATTCATTTACTTTTCAGCACCGATTAAACAAAACTGTGTTTGGGGCATTAGTCTATTTGCACTTGCAACCGCCATTCTGATTCTGGCAAATATCGCCAATGAACAGATCACAACTCCGAAGCCGCGTTTTAAGTGGTTACAGGAGATCGGCAAGAATAGTTATGAAATTTATTTATTCCATCTGATTATTTTAGGTACTTTTAAACTTTTTTATACGCCTGCCCTGACTGAAGGCAATATCAAACTACTGTTATTATTCATCTATTTTTTACTTGCGATTGGACTCGGTGGCTTGATTGCACGCTACTTTTCCAACCCACTCAATCGAGCGATCCGACAACGCTGGATCAAGAAATAAAAAATGGGCAAGATGCCCATTTTTTATTGAAGCCATACCGCTTAAAGACCGGTTAACAGAACTTTAGCCGCTTCATTCATCAAGATCTCAGCCACGTAGAGTGCCAAGAATGCCAGAATTGGAGATAAGTCAATCATCCCCATATTCGGTAAGATACGACGGAATGGTGCAAGCAATGGCTCAGCTAGCTCCTGAATCACTTCGATATAAGGCGAGCGAGACTGGGTAAACATCACCACCCAACTGAGAATGATGGTTGCAAAAATCAAGTAACGACAGAAACGGATCAAGTCCTGAATCATGGTCACAAAAGTCGTGATCACCAAATACACGGCGCTATGCGGCATCTGTCCAGACAAATACATCAGACCAAACATTTTCAGTAAATACAGCACCACCAATAAGGCAACTGCTGCTAAATTCACGCGCCCTTTGCCGACTGTTGGGAAAATACGGCTAAAAACATCTACAATTCTGGTCGCTTTCGCTGTAGAAAGCACCACAGGATTGTAGGGACTGACTGCCGCCAATTGCATTAAAAAACGGAAAAAGACCAATAAAATCGCAACATTGATCAAAACACCAAAAATTAGCGCAGAACTTGCACCCATAATTGTCTTATCCTACTTAAACCGATTTAGACTTGTCACTCAACTCTTGCGCAAGCTCTTGGCTACGCTTCTGAGCTGCTGCAAGCGCTGCTTGAATATTTTGTGAAATCTGCGCACGATCAAACACTTCTAAAGCTGCTTGGGTTGTGCCGTTTGGAGATGTCACATTTTTACGTAATTCTGCAGGAGAGTTTGAGCTGGTAATCGCCATTTGCGCTGCACCTAATGCCGTTTGCAATGTTAAAGCAGTCGCGACTTTCTCATCTAGGCCCAAGTTCTTACCTGCACGAATCATACTTTCCATCAAATAGAAGAAATACGCAGGACCTGAACCCGATACGGCGGTAACCGCATCAATTTGTGCTTCACTGTCCACCCAGATGGTTAAACCTGTCGCTGCTAAAATTTGACTGGTTAACTCACGATCTTGCGTACCCACAGCTTCAGATGCATAAATACCGTGTGCACCTGTTTGTACCAATGCGGGGGTGTTTGGCATAACACGAACAACGCGTTGACTACCGCCAATTAAATCTGAAATGGTTTGAATTTCAGCACCCGCAATAATTGAAATGACTAGTTTATCTGACAACAGGCCTGTTAATGGTTGTAATACCGTTGCTAAGACTTGTGGTTTAACAGCCAACACCACCACATCCGCATTTTTAATCGCTTCCACATTGTCTATGGTGGTCTGAATTCCCTTTTCTTCTAGGATGTGGCGAATTTGCTCTACAGGGTCAGAAACGGTAATCCGTGTAGTCGGTAATCCACGAGAAAGTAATCCACCAATTAAGGCTTGCGCCATGTTACCGCCGCCAATAAAACAAATATTTTTATTCAATGCTGTCGCCATGTCCTACTCGTCATATGAAATAGACTGATGAAAAAAGTCATTACAGTCAGAAATTAAACTTGGTTGCCAACCACCCTGTTCTAAATACTCAGATTGCGCCAACCAAAAACCCTTTGGGCTAAAAACCCCAAGCATAACATTATCTACGACTAATATTTGAATTGTATGACGTAACCAAGGCAAAATCTGTGCCTCTTGAATGGCTTTTTTCAACGGCCAGCTTCCAACCCGTCCATAGAGATGAATCTTTTCACCGCCTTGTCGCTGTATCAAGCTGAGCTCACGTCCTAACAGTTGGGTTGAAAGTCCGATTTTATGAAGGCAAATCGTAAATCGTCCAGCTGCGACATCGATCGTTTTTCCGATCTCATAATGCTGCATTAAAACATCTGGAAATGAAGAAGTTTTTTCTGCATCACGCTCAGCCTGTGTTAAGCGATATATTTTTTTCTGATAACGTACAAAATAATGCTGATTGATATGCAAGCATGCCTGCGCATCAGGTTTTGCCAGAATCACTTCTTGCTGTAAACGTTGCACCATATCGAAGCTTGGACGATATTGATCATTTCCTTTCACCCAAGCAGACAATAGCTGTCGTTGTCGCGCCGTTGAAAGTTGACTTAGTTTATTCAGATCAAGTTCACGATCTGTTGCACAATCTTGCCAATCTGCTTGCAATACCTGATCCAGTATTTCAGCCGCATCCTGCAATAACTCACTAGTACGCGTGATAGCCGCCTGCATTTTTGGGAAACGTTGTTGCAAAACCGGCCAGAGCACTTCCCGGCACCATGCCCGGTCATAATGCGTATCGTAATTGCTTGGATCAGTCACATAATCAAAATCGAGTTGCGCTGACCATTGCACAATTTGTTCACGACTGAGTTGAAGAAACGGACGCCAAATGCTCAGATCTGAACGTACATCAAAATGCTGCATCGCCGCCAAACCGTATACGCCTGCGCCAGAAAACAAACGCAATAACAATGTTTCAGCCTGATCCTGTTGATGATGTGCTAAGACTAAAATCTCATTGGACTTTAAATGCTGTTGATAAGCTTGATAACGTGCATTGCGTGCTTGTTGTTCTAAATTACCCGCTTCAACAGAAACTTTTTCAACAATAAAAGGAATATTCAGTGCTTCAGCATGGCGTTGTACAAGCGCCCCCCACTCAGCACTCATGCTTTGCAGCTGATGATCAATATAAATGACACGGCTTTGGGTCGGGAAAAGTTCAGATATCAAATACAGCAACAGCATGGAATCCATGCCGCCGCTACACCCAATCAGGAATTGAGTTTGTTCAGAAAAATGCTGAGTTTGTGCTAAGACGCGATGCCTAAATTGCTGCTGCCAAACTTCATTAAACGTTGATAACGTGCGTCGCATCGTTCTTGGGCATCCATCGGTTGCAATTCATCTAAGGCTTGTTTAAGCACATCTTTTAAATCATGCATGACTTTTTCAGGCTGCAAATGTGCGCCTTCACCTTCATCCACAACATATTCAACAATACCCAACGCTTTCAGCTTGTCCGCGGTTAAGGCCAGCGCCTCACTCGCCTGTGCTGCTTTATCTGCTGTTTTCCATAAAATAGATGCACAGCCTTCGGGTGAAATTACCGAGTAAATACTATGTGACAGCATAATCACACGATCAGCCACACCAATACCCAACGCACCACCAGAACCACCTTCACCAAGAACCGTGGCAATCACTGGCACTTTTAAACTTGAAAGTTGTGCCAAACTGGTAGCAATCGCTTCTGCCTGACCGCGTTCTTCTGCACCCACACCTGGATATGCACCCATCGTATCCACAAAAGTAAATACAGGTAAATTAAAACGCTCAGCCATATCAAGCAAACGTTGTGATTTACGATAGCCTTCCGGATTACACATCCCAAAGTTATGTTGTAACTTCTCACGGGTACTGCGGCCACGATGCTGACCCACCACCATCACGGGCTGTCCGTCAAAACGTGCCAATCCACCAATCATGGCGCCATCATCACCATATAGGCGGTCACCGTGAAGTGCATCAAATTCAGTAAAGATTTCACTGACATAATCTAGAAATTGCGGACGTTCAGGATGTCGTGCAATTTGAACCGTAGCCCAAGCCTTGGACTGAGTCGCTTTATTTTTCATAAGTCGTAGATAATCCCTAACGAGGATGTATTGTTAATCAACAAATTTGTCTGACTGGATATTTAACTCAATGTCCCAATGTTTAAATTGCACTTGCTCATCATGCAAGTCTGCAACCAATAAAGGCCATTGTTTCGCATCGCCAGAAACACTAAGTTGCCATTGTTGATCATTTACAACACTCAATTCAATGGCAGGAAGCATCTGATCACTGCGACTATGGTTCAGCAAAACAGCCAAACGAAGCAATAAACAAAGATAAAGTAAATGGCTACCGCCCACCTTTAAAACATCATTTTTTGCATCCGCACGTAGCTTACGACGATGATGAGAAACCAAGTGTGAAAGGTGATTTTGATCAATTTGTGAAAAACCAGGAATATCGGAATGTTGTAATAAATAAGCACCATGACGATGATAGCCACCGTGACTGATCGCTAATCCAATTTCATGTAAATAAGCAGCACGACGCAGTAAGTCACTGTCTTCAGTCGTTAATTTTAAAGAATCTGCTACCCCATCAAATAATTCCTGTGCCGTATTGACTACGCGTTCTGCTTGTTTTGGATCGGCGTTATAGCGCCCCATCAACGCTTGCACACTACGATCACGAATATCTTCATGCTTGAAACGGCCTAGCAGGTCATACATCACGCCTTCACGTAATGCACCATCCGAATATGCCAATTTATCAATATCGAGAACTTCGAAAATGGCAAACAAAATTGCAAGTCCAGCTGGCAAAACTGCTCGACGGTCTTCTCGCAGACCTTCAAAATCAATTTCAGTAATATGTTTAAATTTAAGCAATCGATCTTTTAATTTATATAAACCATCACGGGTCAGATTTTCCTGCTCATCACTTAAGCCAAGATTTACCGCAATCTGACGGCAGGCCTTAATCGTTCCACTTGAACCGACGACGGTATCCCAGCCTACAGATTTATAGGTATTGGCAATGGCAGACATTTCTTTACGCGCAGCAACTACAGCCTTATCAAAGGCCTTCAGTGAAATTTCACCATCCGGGAAATAGGTTTTACTATAAGCAACACAGCCCATCTGCAATGATTCGGTATGTAAGGGTTCAAACTCTTCACCAATAATAAACTCGGTTGAACCCCCGCCTATATCCACTACCAAGCGACGCCCACCATTCGCCATGGTATGAGAAACACCAAGATAGATCAGACGTGCCTCTTCCCGTCCCGCAATAATTTCTATTGGTTTAGGTAAAATTTCAGCCGCTTTCTGAATAAATTCGTGGCCATTTTTTGCTTGTCTTAACGCATTGGTTGCCACGATACGTAAACGATTCGGTTGTACCGAACTCAAACGCCCAACGAAACGTGCTAAACATGCCAGTCCACGTTGTTGCGCAGCTTCTGTTAAATTCTTATTTTCATCCAGCCCGGCAGCCAACTGTACTTTTTCTGACATTGAAGCAACTTTCTTAACTTCACCGTGATCAACACGAGCAATTGCCAGATGGAAACTGTTCGATCCCATATCAATCGCAGCAAGTAATTCTTCATCAATCAGAAAATCAGACATTATTCATATAAACCCATGCTCAATTCACGCATTAGAGTAATTCACATGCTTACAATTTTAAAGTCATTTTCATCAATAAAAGCCACGTATTTTTGCTTTTCGTGCATAAATGATTGTAGAAGTCGATGATCAACATCGTGAGCATCCATTAGACTTTTCATTTTCAAACTTGAATAATCGGAACAAACCCTTACATTGAGTAAAGTAGCAATGTAATATTCATCGTGATGATGATCAAATTCGCACTTTATTCCTTAAATTTGGAGCAACCTCATGTCTGCGACTATTGTTAATACAACTGATGCAAACTTCCAAGCAGATGTTTTAGATGCTGAAACTCCTGTACTTGTTGATTTCTGGGCTGGCTGGTGTGCACCATGTAAAGCCATTGCACCAGTACTTGAAGACTTGTCAAATGAATATGCAGGTAAAGTAAAAATCGTTAAAGTTGACGTGACTGCATGTGAAGATACTGCTGTAAAATATAACATCCGTAACATTCCGGCATTATTGATGTTTAAAAATGGTGAAGTTGTTGCTCAACAAGTTGGCGCAGCACCACGTTCAAAGCTTGCAGCTTTCATTGACCAAAACATCTAATCCAATTGTTACATGGTCAATAGACGAAATACGCTATTTTTAAATGGCGTATTTTTTCGTAAAAATTGACAATTTGCTTGATTTCCTCTATATTTCTGGATCAAGAAGCTTTGAATGGAATCTACTTCATTGCGCTTCTTACAAGACACAAAACATAAGATCGCCGCTCGGCAATAACAATTGTTTTCACATATCTCTCTGAAACAATGAACCAGACTACTGAATCGTGGTTGTGTAAATACAATTACCTCAGCATGTATGTATGCGGTCGATTTTTTATTCTTTCCCTAACGTAGTCCTCCACTTATTCCATTCTGTCTGACCACTTATGAACTTAACTGAACTCAAGAAAAAACCCATTGGCGAACTCATTAAAATTGCGGAGTTTATGGGCCTTGAAGGCATGGCACGTAACCGTAAACAAGATATTATTTTTGCCATTCTAAAACGCCATGCCATGAATGGCGAAGAAATCTTTGGTGATGGTGTTCTCGAAATTCTTTCTGATGGTTTTGGCTTTTTACGCTCTGCGGCTGGTTCATATTTAGCGGGACCAGATGACATTTATGTCAGCCCATCACAGATTCGCCGTTTTAACCTGCGTACGGGTGATACCATTACGGGTACCATTCGTCCACCAAAAGAAGGTGAGCGTTATTTTGCTTTATTAAAAGTAAACCAGATTAACTACGATACACCTGAAAACTCACGTAATAAGATTTTATTTGAAAACCTTACACCGCTATTTCCAACTGAACAATTGGTCATGGAACTCGGTAATGGTACAACTGAAGACTTGACTTCCCGTGTGGTCGATCTGATTGCACCAATTGGTAAAGGTCAACGCTCGATTATTGTTGCGCCACCTAAAGCGGGTAAAACAATGTTATTGCAAACTATTGCGCAATCCATTGTTCGTAATAATCCTGAAGTATTCTTAATTGTGCTTTTAATTGACGAACGCCCTGAAGAAGTCACGGAAATGGAACGTACTGTCCGTGGTGAAGTCGTCGCATCAACATTTGATGAAGCGCCTGCCCGCCACGTTCAAGTTGCCGAGATGGTGATTGAGAAAGCGAAACGTTTAGTTGAACACAAAAAAGATGTTGTGATCTTACTTGATTCGATTACTCGCCTTGCCCGTGCTTACAACACTGTGATTCCTTCATCAGGTAAGGTGTTGACTGGTGGTGTCGATGCACATGCCCTTGAGCGCCCAAAACGTTTCTTTGGTGCTGCACGTAATATCGAAGAAGGCGGTTCATTAACGATCATCTCGACTGCACTGATTGAAACGGGCAGTAAGATGGATGATGTCATCTACGAGGAGTTTAAAGGTACAGGTAACCAAGAAATTACCCTTGACCGTCGTATTGCTGAGAAACGCGTATTCCCTGCAATGAACATCAAGAAATCAGGTACTCGTCGCGAAGAGCGCTTAATGGGTGAAGAAAATCTACGTAAAGTTTGGATTTTACGTAAATTACTCCATCCTATGGATGAACTTGCTGCGATGGAATTCTTATTGGATCGAATGAAAGAAACCAAAACCAATGATGATTTCTTTGATCAGATGAAACGTAAAGCATCGACTTAAATTTCAGCCTAAAAAAGCTACCTTAATGGTAGCTTTTTTTATTTGGTTGACACGCTTACAGAATTTTTACATGAATAATGGAAATTCCGTTATTTCACTATCTAATTGATTTAAATAAAAATAATTTTATAGCCCTACCCAAAACACATAATTTACCGATTTATATTTTACTATCCATAGTTATTTTCTATCAAAAAATAGCCAAATTCTGCCCATTTTTGTCGTTTTGTTGGACAGAACAGTAGTAATTCATGAATGGCTTTGATACGATAGCGACAGACCAGTTAGACTGCTCCCTGCGTTGTTACCTAAAGCGTTTAGGAATAATAAAAGCACAAACAGACTAACTCAGGTTTTTTTTAATCTCACAAATTTATGAGAGTGATGCCATGTTATTCAAAAAATTCGCTGTTGTTGCTGCTATTGCTACTACTTTAGCTTTCGTTGGTTGCTCTAAGAAAGAAGAAGCTCCAGCTACTGACGCTACTGCTGCTGCATCTGAAGCTGTACAAGCTGCATCTGAAGCTGTAGAAGCTGTTGACGCTGCTGCTTCTGACGTTGCTGCTGCTGCTTCTGACGTTGCTGAAGCTGCTGCTTCTGACGTTGCTGCTGAAGCTTCTGCTGCTCAATAATCTAATTTTAGATTATAAAAAAGAGAACCTAACGGTTCTCTTTTTTTATGTCTAATTTTTTGGCCAAAAAATAAAACTAAAAATACAAGTATAAAAAAAGCAGATCAATCGATCTGCTCATTTCCAACACGCTGTCTAAATTTCTGACCCGCTCGGAAGGTGACCACGCGACGAGCAGAAATTGGAATTTCCTCACCCGTCTTTGGATTACGCCCTGGACGTTCACGTTTATCACGTAATTCGAAATTACCGAAGCCAGAAAGTTTGACTTGTTCGCCAGCAATTAATGCCTGACTGATTTCGTCAAAGAATAGCTCGACCATTTGTTTTGCTTCGCGGCGATTTAAGCTAGTAAGCTCACTTAAATGGTCCGCCATATCTGCTTTTGTTAATGCTGTCATGAGGCCCTCAATGTCGCTTGGTAAGTGTCTTCCAACACTTGAATAATGTTATCCATACCAGATTTAATTTCAGCATCTTCAAGCGTACGAGTTGGATGTTGCCAGAGCACTGCAAAAGCTAAAGAGCGTTTGCCTTGTTCAACCCCTTGCCCCGTATACACATCGAACAACCATGTTGAGTCGAGTAACTCACCACCAGTCTGCTCAATTAACCGCTGAATATCTCTTACCTCAATATTATCAGAGATTAAAAGCGCAATATCACGTCTAACCGATGGAAAACGTGATAATTCTGTAAAATTAGATACATAAGATTGCAAAACTGCCTGCTGATCCAGCTCAGCCACCCAAGTTATACCCAAATCCAGCTCACTTTCCAGTGAAGGATGTAAGCGACCAAGATAACCAATCGACTGTCCATTCACTAAAATTTCAGCAGACTGACCCGGATGTAACCAAGCACGTTCCGTACGAACAAACTCAGCACCGATACGTCCTGCAGCCAAAATCTCCTCAACCTCACCTTTGAAATCAAAGAAATCCATTGCCTGCGGCTTCGCATGCCAAGACTCTGGTGTACGAGAGCCAACAGCGATCAATGCCAAGGTTGGAATCTGTTTCAGGTCATGGATGCTTTGTGCATTTTGATAATCAAAACGCAGACCAAGCTCAAAGAAACGTACACGCTGTTGCTGGCGGTTTAAATTGTACTGCACACATGGGATCAGGCTTGATAACAAGGTACTGCGCATTGCGGCCAAATCACTTGAAATTGGATTAGCCAGCATTAATGGATGTACATTTGGATTCAATTGCTTTTCAAGCTTGGCATCAGCAAAACTAAAGCTAATGGCTTCTTGGTAACCTAGTGTCACCGCAGTTTGACGCAATTGTGCAATTTCAAAACGGTCTTGATACTTTTCCAGTTTCACATCAATTTTTGGCAAACTGATTTGAATATTGTCATAGCCGTGAATACGCGCCACTTCTTCAATCAGATCTTGATAGATTGCCATATCATAGCGATGTGATGGCGGAACGACGCTCCATTCACCTTGTGCTTTACTTTCAACCACACAGCCCAAACGTGTTAACGCATCAGCAATAAAATCGCCCGCCACTTGATAACCCAACAACTGGTCTACTTGTGCTTGTTTTAGTGCAATCGCTTCACGCTTTGGCAATAAAGCAACTTGCTCAGCAACTGTAATTGGACCAAACTCACCACCTGCAAAGGCTTGAATCAACTCAGAAGCACGATGCATTGCGCTCATTGGCAACTCAAAGTCCACACCACGCTCATAGCGCTGAGATGAGTCAGTATGCAAACCGAAACGACGTGCACGACCTGCAATGGCTAAAGGTGCAAAGAATGCGCTTTCAAGGAAGATATCTTGAGTTTCATCGGTTACTGATGAATCCAGCCCACCCATGATCCCTGCAATGGCCAATAACTTCTGATCATCTGCAATGACCATCATGTCATCTTGCAATTCAACTTCTTGATCATTAAGCAAGGTCAATTTTTCTTGTGGCTGTGCTTGGCGCACTTGAATTGAACCGTCGATTTTGGCCAAGTCAAAGGCATGCATCGGTTGACCAAGTTCAAGCAATACATAGTTGGTAATATCGACCAAAATACTATGCGTGCGAATGCCTGAACGTGACAATGCTTGTTCCATCCATTCAGGTGTCGGCGCTTTCACATTCACATTCTTAACGATACGACCTAAATAACGAGGCGTACCCTCTGTGCTGATGTTCACCGCTTTCTCATCCGCGATGGTCGCTGGAATGGCTTGAATCTTCGGTTCATTCAGTTCAAGCTGGTTAATGACTGCGATTTCACGGGCAATACCACGAATACTAAAACAATCACCACGGTTTGGCGTAATACTGATGTCAATCACATTGTCATCAAGTTTTAAGTATTCACGAATATTCATTCCTACCGGTGCATCAGCAGGTAACTCGAGCAATCCATCAATTTTGTCTTCTAAATCAATTTCCGAAGCACCGCAAAGCATGCCTTGTGATTCAACACCACGTAACTTGCCTTTTTTAATTTTAAAATCACCTGGCAGTACTGCACCAATCGTCGCAACAGGGGCTTTCATGCCCACGCGAACATTTGGCGCACCACAGACGATCTGTAAGGGTTCACCTGAACCGATATTAATCGTAGTCACACGTAAACGATCTGCATCTGGGTGTTGTTCAACTGTGAGCACTTCACCGACAACTACACCCGTAAATGGTTTTGCAACAGGCGCTAATTCATCAACTTCCAAACCCAACATGGTCAATTGATCAGACAATGTATCGCTATCAATGGCTGGGTTTACCCAGCTGCGCAACCAATTTTCACTAATTTTCATGTGTATAAACCTTCTTTAATCCTGAAAAACTGTTTAGGCAAACTGGCGTAAGAAACGCACGTCATTTTGGTAGAACATACGTAAATCATTGATGCCATAACGCAACATTGCAAAACGCTCTACCCCTAGACCAAAGGCAAAGCCTTTGTATTTATCAGGATCAATTCCTGCAGCACGTAGTACATTTGGATGTACCATGCCGCAGCCTAAAACTTCTAACCAACGACCACGTTCATCCATGATATCCACTTCAGCACTTGGCTCGGTAAATGGGAAGTAAGATGGACGGAAACGTACTTTTAAATCTTTTTCAAAGAATTCATTGAGCAAGTTAATCAACAACCCCTTTAACTCAGCAAAACTGGTATTTTCAGCAACATACAAACCTTCGATCTGATGGAACATTGGCGAATGGGTTTGATCAGAGTCACAACGATAAACACGGCCTGGGCACACGATACGGATCGGCGGCTGGCTAGTTTCCATGGTTCGGATTTGCACACCCGAAGTATGGGTACGTAGCAGATGAGTTGCGTCAAAGTAAAAGGTGTCGTGCATGGCACGTGCTGGGTGATGCCCAGGAATATTTAGGGCTTCAAAGTTGTGATAGTCATCTTCAACTTCTGGACCGTGTGCTACTTGGAAACCTGCTTTGGTAAAGAATTGGCAAATACGCTCTTGTACCTGAGTAACAGGATGAATACTTCCCATGCGCTGACCGCGACCTGGTAAAGTAATATCAATGGTTTCACTTGCCAGTTTTTTTGCAAGTTCAGCTTGTTGTAATGTCTGTTGACGCTCAGTCAAAGCTGTATTGATTGCTTCACGCACAGCATGAATCGCAGCACCTTGTACTTTTCGCTCTTCAGGATCCATTTTTCCAAGTGCTTTCGACTGCTCTGCAAGCTGGCTTTTCTTCCCTGTAAATTGCACACGGACTTGATCGAGTGCAGCAAGGTCTTGAGCCGCTGCAATGGCAGCAAGCGCTTCAGTGGTCAGGGCTTCCAGTGACATAGTAACTCTCAAAGCAACAAAATATAGAAATATAATAAAACGCTATAGTTTATCAGCTTTTTACCTATTTTATGAAGATAAACCACTGTTTAAATAACATCCTTTTTCAATCAGCAATCTGAAGATAAAATCGCCAGAACACCCAATCAATCCTTTAAATTTTCGAAAAAAAATAATCAATAATTGAATAAAATGTATAAGATAACGATATCGTCAATGAGAAAGAATAACGATGGCGCTTGATCAAATCTGGAAACAACAGCTTACACTTGTGACTTATGGCAATGAGTTTCTTGCAGATGAACTCCCTTTTAGCCGCTGGATTGAACATCCGATTTTCAATCAAAATCGACTGATTTTTAGGGATTTACTCTCCCAGCACCTGTTGGCACAACACTTCCAGATTTGGCTTGAAGGCTTGAAAAAACAAGGGGTTAAAAAACTCAGCCTACATTTATCCAGTGTACTCAATGATGAGCAGAATCCCAATGCCAATGTCGAGCTACTTCCCTTTGCACATTTTATTGTGAGCCACCAAGGCAATAAAAAAACCGCGTGGATTTGTGGGCAAGAACTGGCTGAATGGGATAACAGTGATCAAGTCTTTGATGCTCCCTCATCACAACAAATCACACTCCGCCAAGAAGTATTTTGGCGTTATGAGTTGAATGATAAATTCGCTAAAAAAATTGATACCGACTTACAGAAGGTCAATTGGAATCAGGTTGCTATTTTTTTGGAGAAAGAACTGTTTGACAGCAAATACGCAGAACATTTCTCAGAACCGGAACAACAAGACCTTCCTTTCTATGGCTATGAATTTGATTCGATCAGTACACCAAACCAGCAACTTGCCTTAATTCCAACCGATTATCCAGCAGATTGTGCACATCGCCTATTACATCGGACTCAAGCTTTGGCTGATTATTTGCAACAACAAAGACAACATCCTTATCATGCGACAGGTGAATTGATGAGTCCTGAAGAACAAATCAATTTACGTAATTTTTCACAGAAGACTGATGATTTATTTGCCAAGCTGATTGTGAAAATAGCAAATCATTACCAGACAGCTCAATTGACAGCGGAAGAACCTGAAATCATTGATCGAACCATGGAAATACAGCATCAATCAGATAAAGCCCAGCATCATAAAGTGGGTGCATCAGGTGTGATTAAACTGATTATCTTGACTGTGATTATCTGTCTGCTTGCTTATTATTTTGGTCTGTAATCACCCTGTAAAAGAAAAAACCTAGATCATATTATCTAGGTTTTTTCTTTTATCGAATTAGAATGTCGGTCGAATTGTTATAATGACTTTATGCCCACCATCATGCTGATTGACAATGTGATGCACATTTGCAATTTCACCCTCAACTTCAGCATCTGGCCCATAAAAAATTCGGATGGTTTCACCCTTTCTTGGCACGATACTCAGTTCAGTTTCAAATGCGCCTTGCTGTAACCCTTCTACACTCACTAACATGTTTTTATCCTGATGTTGTTTTCTCTACTGTAAAAAGATTCCAGTGCAAAAGTCTAATCGAACCTGTTTGGGTTATGTAATCTTCAAGTCAATCAAGAGATTGATTTAATCCTCATAATCCAGGCCATCTTGATTCACATTGATAAAATCAGGCTCAGGCGTTTGCTCAAATTGTACGGCGAGAATATCTTTTTGTTGAAGCAAACTAGCTTTAGCGACACGATGCATCCCATCCATGACTCTCCCTTGTGCACACAAGATAATTGGATAACTCAGATCAGCGTCTTGAATCAATTGAAAGTGCTCAATGATTTGTTGGGTTGTTGGATATTGATCTGGAAACCAATAGGCTTCGTTTAACTCTTGAATATCAGCCAATAAAACCTTCTTAGGCATCAAGTTTTGGGTTAACTTCAGCAAATGATGTACATCCCAGATATAAGTATCCTTACCCACTGCTCTAAAGTGATATTGTCTGCGCATAATTACTCCTAGATCAGCTAAATACTACAAAGTTGAAAGCTGGACACGAACCTGCATGAGTGCAAAACCAAGTAAGTTTAACCCCTGCCATTGGCTGGGATCTTGGATCTGCTGGTGATCTTGTGCCAAACCAATTCCCCAAACCTTATCAACAGGCGATGCTTCAACCAAAATACGATCATGTGTGGCAAGTAAGAAATCGCTTAATTCTGGATATTGTGAGAATTTGGCCAAATTTGCCTGTACCACGATTTCAAAACGTTTTTGCTGCCACAGTTGTTCATCATAGTGTTGTACTTTACGACCGAGCTGTTTTGCTTCATTTGGATGTGTGACCTTCAAAATCCGATCAAATATCTCATCATCATTAAAGAGTTTAGCTTTTTGCGCCATCATATAATGTTCAGCCGTGAGATATTCAACGCCATCCTGTTTAAATGGCGATGGAAACCACTGACTAAAACAACTTTTATCCACATGATTGTTTTGCTTTGGGGTATGTCCCCAGAAATATAAATATTTAAATTGACGCCCTTGTTGGACGTGTTGAATTAAATCATTTAAAAATTGTTCGTCTTGCATCATCTATCTCTGATTATTATCTATTATTGAAAATCCAATACCCTAAAAATAAAAAAGACCGCTAAAAAGCGGCCTTCTTTGAATCTCTAAGCTTATGCAGCTAATGCGCCTTTAGCTTTTTCAGCTAAAGCAGCAAATGCAATTGCATCATGCATAGCGATGTCAGCTAATACGCGACGGTCGATGATCACTTGAGCTTTTTTCAAGCCATCGATCATACGGCTGTATGACAAACCGTTTTGACGAGCACCAGCATTGATACGCGCAATCCATAAAGCACGGAATTGACGTTTCTTTTGACGGCGGTCACGGTAAGCGTATTGACCAGCTTTGATTACCGCTTGGAACGCTACGCGATAAACGCGTGAACGAGCACCATAGTAACCTTTAGCGCGAGCAAGAATTTTTTTGTGACGGCGATGAGCCACTACACCACGTTTTACACGAGCCATTTATAATCTCCTTAGATGTATGGGCACATAGCACGAACTGATGCAACGTCACTTACGTGAACCATTACACAACCGCGCAATTGACGGATACGCTTAGCAGATTTTTTGGTCAAAATGTGGCGCTTGAATGCTTGTTTGCGCTTGAAACCGTTTGCAGTCGCTTTAAAGCGTTTAGCTGCACCACGGCGAGTTTTTAACTTAGCCATAGTAACCTCTTTTGGGCACCTGTTCGGCACGTTTGCACTATTGCAAATCAACCTGCAGGTAAGGAAGGCAGTATCATATAGTATCTCTACTCAAAACAAAAGCAAAATGCTCATTTTTTGACAGAAATAGCGCTGTTTTCAGCAAACGTTATTTCCCATAATTAATTCTCAAACGATGAGAAACATGCACAAAATCAGCGCCTATAATAAATACAAATTGTTAAATCTCTATCCATATGAATATACAGAATGACGCTTTCGCCGCCTTGCGCTATCGGGATTTCTCTATCGTCACCCTCAATCAATTTTGCTTAACGCTGGCGATCTTGATTCAGGAAATTATCGTGGCGTATTCACTCTATCAAATCACGCGTGACCCACTTACGCTGGGTTTCATTGGTCTGGCCGAAGCGATTCCCTTCATCACCCTGTCCTTATGGGGGGGATATTTTGCCGATAAGCTGAATAAGCAAAGCATTATGAAAGTCTGTTTATTCTTTTCCATTCCTTTGCCTTTGGTGCTTTGGGGCTTATTCCATTTATATGGTTTAGAAAAAATTGGCATTAGCACGCTGTCTTGGGGTATCTATGCCGTCATCTTTGCCTTAGGCACCATTCGGGGATTTTACAATCCATCTGCGACCTCACTGAAACCTTTTTTGATTCCACGTGAACTGTATGCCAATGGTGCCACTTGGACCACGATTGGCTGGCAAAGTGGTGTCATTATTGGGCCAATGTTAGGTGGTTTTATGCTGGCCGTTCTTGGCCGAGAAAACAGTCTCTTTGCCGTATCGATCTTATTGGCGGTCTGTTTTATTTTGATTAATTGCTTACAGAATCGTACTTTCCCCAAAATGGAAACTGAGAATGTCCTACAAAGCCTGACCGATGGTTTCCGCTTTATCTGGAAAACCAAGATTGTTCTGTGGGCTATTTCACTGGATCTCGTTTCCGTTCTATTTGGTGGCGTGATTGCCCTTTTGCCGATTTTTGCTGAAGAAATTTTAAAGGTGGGTCCTGAAGGTCTTGGCTATTTACGTGCTGCGCCATCGATTGGTGCACTAATCACCATGATCGTGCTGACCAAGTTCCCGCCAATGCATCATGCATGGCGCAATATGCTATTGGCCGTCGCGGGCTTTGGTCTTTTTACCATTCTGTTCGCCTTCTCGAACAATATGTGGCTGTCCCTCTTTGCTTTGGCCATGACCGGTGCTTGTGACAGTGTTTCGGTCGTGGTTCGTCAAACTGTATTGCAAATTTTCCCACCGGAAAATATGCGAGGCCGTGTCGCAGCAGTAAACGGCATGTTTGTATCTTCAAGCAATGAACTCGGTGCTTTTGAATCAGGTCTCGCAGCTAAATATCTTGGCACCATCACCGCAACCATTCTTGGCGGTTGTATCACACTGGCGGTGGTGAGTTACTGCTGGTTTAAAACCAGTGACTTATTCAAAGTTGACATCACCAAAGGCAATAATCAATAAACTGAAAGGGAAAGCATCACATCTTTCCCTTTTTTAAAAGATTCCTAAATAGAGTGCGTATAAGGTGAGATATCGCCCACCTTTGGCAATGGTGACAATTAACAAGAATCGCCAAAAGTTTTCTTTCATCAACCCAGCAATCAAGGTAATGGGATCACCAATCACGGGCGTCCAACTCAGTAGCAATGAATAAAAGCCATATTTATGATAAATCTGTTGTGCTTGTAGCAACCGTTGCTCTGAAACAGGAAACCATTTCTTATCTTTAAAATGTTCAATTTTCAGTCCAAGCCACCAATTCACACAGGAACCCAAGACATTACCAATGGTCGCAACTAAAATTAGATAAAAAGGATTTGAAAGTCCTTGTACCAACAACGCCATTAATACCGCTTCAGACTGTAACGGTAATAAGGTCGCAGCGCCAAAGGCTGAGAGAAATAATAAAAAATAGGACATCAATTTAAAGGGATCACTCAATATCAATCAAAGCATAGCAGCCTACCGCACTATAATCTGTAATTATTGAGTCTGTGCCAGTTTTTCCCAACTAGCATGTAGTTGCTCATCGCTGATATTCATTTGAAAAGAGGTCTTAATGGTGCATTCAAATTCATCAAAATTAGTTAACTCTTTTTTATTTGAGCCACCTTTGCCATGCGTTCTTAAGACCTGATCTTTTAACGTGATCCGCATTTCGCTATTAGCAGTAGATAACATTAAATGCTGGGTAAACAAGGATTCAGGCGAGGTCGAAATATACCAATTGGCAACCAAGGCATCCGCATCTGCAATTTGCTGTGTCGGATTAATTGCATAGACATTCACCCACTGATCCTGAAGGCAGACTTGCAGCATATATTTCATCTCGGTTAATACCGAATGATCCAAACCACTCTGCTCGACATCTACCCATCTAAAGGGTTCTAATGGTGTTTGCTGTGTTTCACCAATTTGATCAAGAGACAAGGTCGTAGTTGGCGTCATCCCGCCAAATCCTGGATCATATAAGAACAATTGCTGATTGATACGAACCACTGTGACCAAATGCGTGCGTACAGGCGTAGTGATCGGCGAGCTTTGATAATAGACCCGACCGAGTACATTATAAGCCTCATAGCCTAGTTCAGTGAGTACAACTCTGGTCAAGCTACTCTGCTCTAAACAATAGCCTTCACGTCCATCAAGCAATAATTTCTGAGCAAGTTGATTGGGTTCTAAGGAGACCTCCTCTTCAAGAAAAGAGGAAAAATTGCCAAAAGGAATGGTTTGCACATGCAGGTTTAACAAGGTCTTAAGATGATCCAAGGTCGGTAAAAATTCGCCTTTAAAACCAAGCTTTTTTAAATAAAGGGCGGATATTTGAGTTTGCATGATACGTTATCTTTTTTGAACTTAAAACATCGTAGCTTGAACATGCGTAGAGCAGATGAAAAATTACACAATTATAAAACTGCCCTGCTGACAGCCATAAAGATACGGTTTTGCCAAAGATTAATTTTCGCTTTTTTAGATCGAATAGAAAAATACATAACTGAAAAAATGAATAGAAAAAGAAATAAGAGCCAAACAGTAAGATCAGACCTGACCATTTTTTGTTATCACATAAGCTGTATTTCACCCGTAGAGACTGCTGCCCAGTCAATAGACACGGTAAGATCAAGATAAATGTATAACACTAGATATACATTTAAAAATCCAACAAACACCGCTGTACTTAAATATAAGTTTCCAGTTTCAAGCTGCAACCAAGCAAAAAGTGTAGAAAATAAGAGCCCTAAAACAGTAATAAAAGCAAATACCAAAACCACTAAATGACTCTCTGAATAGAGCTTTTGCAACTGAGCACAAAGGATTGCTGTGAGCAACAACAATCCCATCGCAATCACCCAATGTTTGAAATAGAACGCCATCCAGCCTTTTGATTCAGGCTCATCCCACTTTGATCGATAAGGCTTTTTGTATCGCAGGACGAGCTGTAAGACGTTCAATGTAGTCTTTCACATAAGGATAGTCCTCAAGTTGAATACCTTGCCACTCGTAACGTAATGCCCAAGGCAAGATTGCCATATCGGCAATGGAGTATTCACCTGCCACAAATTTTTGCCCAATCAATTGCTTATTTAAAACAGTGTACAGGCGTTTGGTTTCATTAATATATCGCTCAATGGCATAAGGAATCCGTTCGGGTGCAAATTTATTGAAATGATGATTTTGTCCCAGCATTGGACCAAAACCGCCCATTTGCCACATCAACCATTGTTCCACCTCAACACGCTCTTGTTCATCTGTTGGATAGAACAGGCCGGTTTTTCGACCTAAATATTGTAAGATCGCACCAGACTCAAACACTGAAATCGGCTCGCCTCGTGGGCCATTTTGATCAACAATGGCTGGAATTTTATTATTTGGAGAGATTCTGAGAAAATCAGGTTGAAACTGATCGTTTTCTAAAATATTAATTGGGAAAATCTGATAGTCGAGTCCCATTTCCTCTAAGGCAATTGTTATTTTATGCCCATTGGGTGTCCCCCAATAATATAAGTCAATCATTTATATTGTCCTGTTCATCATTATCTTGACTGTTTTTTGCGTTATAGCACACTTTCGACTTACTGATCAGCAAATAAGCACGAAAAGAAACAATAAAGCCGTGTTTTCAAAGACAATGTTTGGAAATTTAAACTTGGCTTTGCAAAAACTCCTTGGCCTTTTCACCGACAAATTTACGACCTGCATTGCTGCCATTGATCCATTCATCAACAGAAAATAAATCAAACATACCGACTTTGAATAAGGTGGGTACAGCCAAGGTTAACTCTTCTTCCACAGTGCCGCGAACGCCTGCATTATAGAGATTAATATTATGCAGCATAGTGGCAACTGTCCCTGTTTGAACACGACTGCCATCTTTAAGTTTAACCTGAGGCAGAACCTCGCCATCTTGTACTACTTTTTGATTAATTTCAGAAAGTTGTTCAGTACCGGTGATTATAGACATGTATTTTTCCTATTTTGAAATAGTGTAATTATCCGGCAATGCAAGCCTTGTCTGTTTTCATTATACCAAATGATGCTTAACATTTTTTTAATAAAACAACCTATGATTTTAGACATAAAAAAGCACCGCCTATTGCGGTGCTTTTTCTAAGAAAAAATTACTTTTTCTTTTTCGGACCAAGCAACATGCCCATCTGACGGCCTTCCATCTTCGGCGCTTGTTCAACAACACCAAACTCAGCAACGTCAGCTTCAATTTTTTGTAATTGAGCTAAACCAAGCTGTTGGTGTGCCATCTCACGACCACGGAAACGCAAAGTGATTTTCACCTTATTTCCTTCTTCAAGGAAACGTAAAATTGCACGCAATTTTACTTGGTAATCACCTACGTCCGTCGCTGGACGTAACTTGATTTCTTTCACTTGCACTTGATGCTGTTTTTTCTTCGCATCTTTTTGCTTCTGTTTCAAGTCAAATAAGTGCTTGTTGTAGTCCATGATCTTACAAACAGGAGGTTCTGCATTTGCCACAATCTCAACAAGGTCAAGATTAGCTTCTTCTGCAGCACGCAATGCTTCATTTAATGAAACAACACCTTTTTGTTCCCCATCTGCAGCGACGAGGCGTACTTCTTTCGCACGGATCTCATCGTTAATTGCAGGACGGTTACTTTTAGCACCTTGTTGTTGGTTACGGTCAGGCTGTTTAATCTTTATTACTCCACGATGTACCGGCCACGTTCGGCAACGGCAGATTTCACTAAGTCAATAAATGCATCTACTGACATAGTACCTAAATTTTTTCCTGAGCGAGTACGCACATTAACTGTACCTTCTTCAACTTCCCGATCACCAAGAACCAGAAGGTAAGGAATACGCTCTAGGGTACGCTCACGAATCTTAAATCCGATCTTTTCATTTCTCAAGTCAGAAATAGCACGAAGACCATTTTCTTTGAGTTTTGCGACCACTTGTTCACTTGCTTCCGCTTGTGAATCGGTAATATTCATCACACAAGCTTGGATTGGTGCAAGCCAAGGTGGCATGAACCCCGCATAGTGTTCAATTAGTATACCAATAAAACGCTCGAAACTGCCAAGAATTGCACGATGCAACATGACTGGCTGATCACGATCATTGTCTTCAGTGACATAAGACGCGTCTAAACGGATTGGCAAGTTGAAGTCACACTGGATTGTACCGCACTGCCAGATACGGCCTAAACAGTCTTTCAATGAGAATTCAATTTTCGGGCCATAGAATGCGCCTTCACCTGGTTGCAAGTCCCAAGCCAAGCCTGCATCATCCAAAGCATCCGCCAAAGATTTTTCAGCCAAGTCCCAAAGTGCATCATCCCCCACACGTTTTTCTGGACGTGTAGACAATTTCATCTGTACTTCTTCAAAGCCGAAGTCTTTATAAACATCTAAAGTCAGTTTAATAAAGTCAGCCACTTCTTTACCAATCTGTTCTTTGGTACAGAAAATGTGCGCATCATCTTGAGTAAAGCCACGAACACGCATAATGCCATGTAAAGAACCTGATGGCTCATTACGGTGACAAGAACCAAACTCCGCCAAGCGAATTGGTAAATCACGGTAAGATTTCAAACCTTGGTTAAACACTTGCACGTGACATGGGCAGTTCATTGGCTTCACTGCATAGTTACGACTTTCAGAGTGAGTCGTAAACATATTTTCAGCATAGTTTGCCGCATGTCCAGACTTTTCCCACAAGGTGAAGTCTACAATTTGTGGTGTCTTGATTTCTTGGTAACCATTGTCTTGCTGAACTTTACGCATGTATTGTTCAAGCACTTGGTAAATAGTCCAGCCGTTCGGATGCCAGAACACCATACCCGGTGCTTCTTCTTGCATATGGAACAGGTCTAAAGCTTTACCAATTTTCCGGTGGTCACGCTTTTCAGCTTCTTCAATACGTTTGATATAAGCAGCTAACTGCTTTTTGTCCGCCCAAGCAGTCCCATAAATACGCTGTAGCTGTTCATTCTTCGCATCACCACGCCAGTAAGCACCAGAGATTTTAGTGAGTTTGAATGATTTTAAGAATTTAGTGTTGGGTACGTGCGGACCACGGCACATATCCAAATAATCTTGATGGTAGTACAAGCCCATTTGTGTTTCGTTCGGCATGTCTGCAATCAAGCGTAATTTGTATTCTTCGCCACGTGCTGTGAATTCTGCAATCACTTCATCACGTGGAGTCATCTTTTTGATGACATCATAATCTTGGTCGATGAGCTTTTTCATGCGCTCTTCAACTGCAGCCATATCATCCAAAGTAAATGGACGTGGCATCCAGATGTCGTAGTAGAAACCTTCTTCGATCACAGGACCGATCACCATTTTCGCTTCTGGGAACAATTGCTTAACCGCATGTCCAACCAAGTGCGCACATGAGTGACGAATGATTTCTAAACCTTCTTCATCTTTAGGGGTAATAATCTGAACTGTTGCATCTTCTGTGATTAAATCACAAGCATCCACCAAGCGATCATTGATACGGCCAGCAACTGTATTTTTTGCAAGACCCGGACCAATGCTTTGAGCAAGTTCCATCACGGAAATCGGATGATCAAACTGTTTCTGATCACCATTTGGTAAAGTAATGATTGGCATAATAAAATCCTTAAGGAGTGATGCCCTATACGAAGGAGCATATCACCGCGAGATTATGTATTGAGGCGTAGCCTCAAAAGATAAAAAACGGCGGATAAAAAAGTATCCAAGATTTTACACGGGTTTAGCTGTGGATGAAACCTCTGAACTAGAAAAACCCAAGATCAGTCTAGATTCATCTCCGACTAAAGCCTAAATGCTTTAGACTCGATGACAGAATAGTTTAGTTATAAATGAAAAGAACAGAAAGGAAACAATACACATGGTCAGTGCATATGATGAATTACCAAAGACCCCCGCCAATTTTGTGGCCTTGTCTCCGCTACGTTATTTAGAGCGCGCAGCTTACATTTATCCACAGCAAGCGGCGATTATTCATGCTGATCGTCACATTACTTGGCAACAGACGTATCAGCGTTGTCGGCAATTTGCACACCAATTAATACGTTTGGGCATCCAAAAGAACGACACCGTTTCTGTGCTCTTACCCAACATCCCCGCCATGATTGAAGCACATTTTGCTGTACCCATGGCAGGTGCCGTATTGAATACCTTAAACACCCGCCTCGATGCCAAATCCATTGCCTTTATGCTTGAACATGCAGAAGCCAAAGTCCTGCTGGTTGATCCCGAGTTTCGCCAAGTTGCAGCAGAAGTACTCACGCTGATCCCTCAAGACATCATCGTGATTGATGTCTTTGATGCTGAGTTTGACGGGGAACAGATTGCGCTTGGACAGTATGAATATGAGTCATGGCTCGCTCAAGGCGACCCTGAATTTGAATGGCTATTACCACAAGATGAATGGGATGCGATTAGTCTCAACTATACGTCTGGTACCACAGGCAATCCTAAAGGTGTGGTTTATCACCATCGTGGCGCTTATCTGAATGCGGCCAGTAATATCTTGGCTTGTGGCATGAAACCTCGTGCTACATACCTTTGGACCTTACCACTATTTCATTGCAATGGTTGGTGCTTTGCCTGGTCAATTGCCGCCAGTGGTGGCACCAATATATGTTTGCGTCGCGTCGATCCAACCCTGATTTTTAAATATATTGCAGCACATAAAGTCGATTATTTCTGTGGTGCGCCGATAGTATTGTCCATGCTGATCAACACGCCAAACGAACAGAGAACTGCTTTTGAGCATCACGTCGAAGTCATGGTGGCTGGTGCTGCACCACCTGTAGCGATCATTGAGGGCATGCACAATATTGGCATTAACGTCAATCATGTCTATGGCTTGACTGAGACCTACGGCCCTTCAGCCTTATGTGCTTCCCAAGCAGGTTGGAGTGATTTATCCATTCAGGAACAGGCGCAACTCCACTCTCGTCAAGGCGTGCCTTATCCGCTACAGGATAGTATGCGGGTACTTGATCCAGAAACCATGCAACCTGTTCCCAATGATGGACAAACCATGGGCGAAATCATGTTCCGCGGCAATATCGTCATGAAAGGCTATTTAAAGAATCCGCAAGCCACAGCAGAGGCCTTTAAAGGAGGATGGTTTCATACAGGTGATTTAGCCGTGAGCCATGCGGATGGTTATGCCAAAATTACTGATCGCTCCAAAGATATTATTATTTCAGGTGGCGAAAATATTTCATCACTCGAAGTCGAAGATGTGCTTTACCGCCACCCAGCAGTACTTACAGCAGCAGTCGTTGCTAAACCGGATGCGCGCTGGCAAGAAGTACCTTGTGCTTTCATTGAACTGAAACAGGGTACATCCGCCTCTGCCGAAGAGCTCATTGCGCATTGCCAGCAAGAACTGGCTCGCTTCAAAGTTCCCAAAGATGTGGTAATTACTGAGATTCCCAAGACTGCGACAGGAAAATTGCAGAAATTTATTTTAAGGGAATGGGCAAAGGAACGGGCGGCAAGTGAGTTTAGAAATTAAGTTCTCCCATAAAAAAAAGAAGTTTCCTAGGAAACTTCTTTTTGACTTGATCTTTACTGCTCAGATAACAACGCCACCTGTTGCACATAGTTTACAAATTTGCGTTTTGACGCCTCTAACTCTTCTTCACTGACTTGCTGTTTGATATCACGATGGATACGCAAAACATGCTGACGCAAGGTATGTCGTTCAGAGGCATTAAATACTTTACTAAATTCATTAATGATTGGATCACCTTGATCAATCATACGATCAACCCAACGCATCAACTGCATTTGTTTTTTCGCGCCTTGCTGCGGAGTGAGATAAGACAAAATTGTGGTTTCATCTTCATTGCGCAATAACTTACCAACACGTTGGAACTGACGACGACGTGCTTCAAATGAACTGATCTTTTGCACTTCAAGCAATGCATCAATTAAACGTTCATCGACAGGAAGTTTTTGAATCTGCTTTGGGTTCAATTGAGCCAATTGCTCTCCCAAAGCGGCCATGCGCTGGACTGCTTTTTTTTGCTCAGTTCGACTCGCACGCCCATCTAATGACTCAAAATCTTCATCGGTATAACGTTGGGGACCACGTGCCACTATTACTCTGCCTCATAAAATTTTGCTGCGAACAGCGTTTGAATTTCTTCCAGTGCCTTGTCTTCATCGGCACCTTCGATCACCAGTCTTAATGTAGTGCCCTTACCCGCACCCAACATCAACAATGACATAATATTTTTTGCATCAACCAACTTATCGCCCTTACCAATTTGAATCGAAGCACGAAACTTGGTCGTCACTTCAATCAGTTTACCAGATGCGCGCGCGTGTAAGCCAAGTTTGTTAATTACATCAATTGTTGTGTCTATCATGACCAGTGCTTCATTTCTCTATGTAAGATTTGGACAGCCCATTTTGCCTCAAGGGCTTGTTTGAGTCTATCCACGATATAAACTGAACGATGCTGACCACCGGTACATCCCACTGAAATGGTCATGTAATGGCGATGCCCTTCTGCAAAAGCAGGTAACCATTTCTCTAGAAAAGCATAAATATCTTCAAACATCTCATTGGTTTGTTGACTGCCTTCCAAAAAGCGGCGCACAGGTTCATCTAAACCTGAAAAACGGCGTAATTCTAAATCCCAATGTGGATTAGGTAAATGTCGTACGTCAAAAACATAATCTGCATCCAGTGGAATGCCATGCTTATAACCAAAGGACTGCAAAATGACGATCAAATTATCGGATTGTCCAAGCTTGGACAATAAAATATGTTTTAAATCATGAACACTTTTATCGGTGGTATCAATATGTACTGTGGAGCGGAATTGTATCGGAATTAAAAGCTGTTTCTCTTCCTGAATACATTGCAGCAGACTATTAAAGCGGTTTGCCAGAGGATGAGGTCGACGAGATGCGCTAAAACGTGCAATCAAATCCTGATCCTGTGTGGTCAGATAAATAATATCGACTATACCATGTCGTTGTAATTGCTGAAAAACATGATCAAACTCTTGCATATCGGCACGGGTACTTCGAATATCGACCCCAAGAGCCAGTTGCTCCAGATTATTTTCATGATCAAGTTTGGCTACAATTTCAGGCAATAACGCCAAAGGTAAATTATCTATACAATAATAGCCCAAGTCTTCAAGCACTTGTAAAGCCGAAGATTTCCCTGAACCAGATTGACCTGTGACGATAAGAATACGCTTCATGGCGTTTTGCCCTTCATTTTTATGTTTTAAAGTCGATTTGTAAGTTATCAATCAACCGGGTTGAACCAAGCTTGGCTGCAATAAATAACACCAAATTCTGGTCAAACTGTTGAATTGGTTGCAAGTTAGTTTGGCGAGCTTCTACATAATCCACAACAAAACCTGCTTGTGTCAATTGAGTAGAGATATTTTCTAACACCTGTGACAACGCCTGCCCTTCATGCAATTGCTGCTCAGCGCCTTTAAGCAATTGGTAAATCGTTGGTGCCACAGCGCGTTGCTGTTCGGTCAGATAACCATTTCGCGAGCTTAAAGCAAGTCCATCTTCAGCACGGACTATCGGCACACCAATCACTTCCAGTGGCATATTCAAATCTTGTACCAACTGGCGAATCACCGCCAATTGCTGATAGTCTTTTTGCCCAAAGAAGGCAAAATCTGGCTGTACAATATTGAATAACTTGGTCACCACAACCGCAACGCCATCAAAATGACCTGGGCGCGATTTTCCACACAGATCATCCGTGATTTGACCGACACTGATATTGGTCAAACGTGGTTGTGTACCATACATTTGCTCAACCGTTGGGGCAAAAATAATATCGCAGCCGACATCCGCCAATAGACGACTATCTTGCTCTAAAGTACGTGGATAACTCTCAAAATCTTCACCAGCACCAAACTGAATTGGATTGACGAAAATACTCACCACCACGACATCGCACAGTTTTTTTGCTTCACGCACCAAAGTCAAATGACCTTCGTGCAAGTTTCCCATAGTTGGTACGAAACCAATCAATTTTTTTGAACTGCGCGCAGGTGCCAATGATGCGGTTAAGCCTTGTATTGTTGTTTCAGTTTTCATGAATTAAAGCTCAACTTGGAAAGTATGTTCCTTGGCTGGGAACGACTGGTCTTGAACTGCAGCATGATACGATTTAAATGCATCCACAATCGCGGTTTCACCAGCCTGTTCTTTCATGAAGTTGCGAACAAAACGTGCCACACGACCAAAAGTCAAACCAAGCATGTCCTGTACCACGAGCACTTGACCATCGGTTTCATTGCCCGCACCAATTCCGATCACTGGCGTATTCGGGAATAATTCAGCAATTTCTTTGCCCAATTGAGCTGGAACACATTCAAGCAATAATACCGCAGCACCTGCATCAACTACTGCTTGGCAATCTGCAATCAACTGATCTGCTGCTTCACGTGTTCTTGCTTGTAGCTTATAACCACCAAACACATGTACAGATTGAGGAGTTAATCCCAAGTGAACGCAGACCGGAATACCATTACGGGTTAACACAGTCACCAATTCGCTGAGCCAAGCTCCACCTTCGATTTTGACCATTTGTGCACCGACTTGCATCACGGTCTTAGCATTTTTCAAGCCATCCTCAAGTGTGGCATAGCTCATAAATGGCAAATCAGTCATAATCAAGGCATGCGCATTTCCACGGCGTACAGCAGCGGTATGATATGCCATATCTTCAACGGTGACAGGAAGCGTAGAGTCTCTGCCTTGAATTGCCATTCCTAGAGAATCACCGATTAAAATCGTATCAATTTCAGCCAATTCCATAGCTTTCGCCATACTTGCATCGTAACAAGTCAGGCATGAGAACTTGCGTCCTTCGGCTTTAAACTTTCTTAAGTCACTTAGACTAATCATGATGATGTCCTCTACAGGCGTTTCCAGAACGAAACAGTCTTAAGCGGTTGCCCAAGACTGATCTGCTATTACAGTCAAGTCAGCTTGCTGCACCAGTTCTAAATCTTTTAATGAATGACCATTCAGTTGTAAATGGGCATCTAAATCCAATAAGGGAAGAATCACAAAATCACGTTGTAATAGACCCGTATGTGGGACAGTTAAACGTTCATTTTGAATCTGTTCCTGACCATAAATCAGTAGATCCAGATCAAGGGTACGCTCTCCCCAACGTCGTAAACGAATACGTCCTGCCTCTTGCTCAAATTGTTGTAATTGATCTAATAAGGCAAGTGGTTCAAGTGTTGTATCCAGTTGAACAACGGCGTTTAAAAAGTTGGGCTGATCCTGTGGTCCCATCGGCGGACTTTGATAGAGCCGCGATATCTGTACAGCCCCCAAAGTGGCGAGCTTTGCAACCGCTTCTCTCAGAATTTGTTGCGAATCGCCTAAGTTACTGCCCAGACCAATATAGCTGCGAATACTCATTGGGTCGGCCCGAAAACCACTTGACTGAGATCACGTTGAACGCGCTTACGCTTGAGAATTGGGTGATCGGCATTGACTTGCCCAGAACCCGCTGTCGCTTTTTCAATAAAACGACTGGATGACTCATCCGCTCTGACACGCTCTTTCTTGGCACGGCGACTTCTTGGCTCAGGCACATTGACCAAAGGCTCAATTTCAGTCGACTTCGGCTCATCCACCTCAACTGCTTTACGACGTGTCTTACTACGTTGACGGTTGTATTGACGAATCACAGCTTCTTTTTGGTCTGTGGTCATTTCTTGGTAGGCTTCCCACCAAATGCCCATACCTTCCGTACTGCTATCACCTGATTTCTCACGTAACAACAAGAAGTCAAAGCCTGCACGGAATCGCGCATGTCCTGCCAAGGCTTCAATCTGCTGAGGTTTAGGATTGAGCAAGCGAGTTTGCATTTCCCATACTTCACGAATAAAAGTTTCGGCAAAACGAGGAATAATGGTACGCGTCGCTTGACGTTTCAGCACATCCAAACCGGCTTGCGCACGTGCTTCCGCAGGCACAACCCCTTTGTTTAAATAGAAGTCACAACGCTCCAAGAAAGGTTTCCATAACAACACAGCATAGAAAAATGCAGGATTGATGGTTTTACCAATTTGGATCCGTTGATCGGTATTGCGCGCCGCACGCTCAATAAAAGCGGTCAAATTCGGTGGAATTTCAGCAAACAATTGTTTCCAGACACCAAACTCAATCAACATTGGTAATACACGGGTCAGGTGTCCCATGGTGAATAGCTTTTGCGACTCATCATATAAACGATGAGGTGAGACATCACGCAATAATTGCGTCATCTCGGCATCAAACACATCAAGAATCGATTGATCAATCTGAAAGTTGAGCTTTGCAGCAAAGCGTAAAGCACGCAACATCCGCACAGGATCTTCTTCAAAACGCTGAGCAGGTTCCCCAAGGAAACGTAAAGTACGGCTATTGATATCATCCACTGCATGGCAGAAATCAAGCACAACCGCTTTACGTGGTTGATAATACAAAGTATTGATCGAAAAATCTCGACGAGCAAAGTCTTGCTCGATCGTTCCCCAGTTATTATCACGAAGAATCATTCCAGATGCACTGGTGACTGCTTTTTTCGGTGGGGCACGGAAGGTCGCAACTTCAATCAGCTCGCGACCGGAATATACATGTGCTAACTCAAAACGCCGTCCGATAATTCGGCAACGTCGACCAAAAACCTCTTTTACTTGGGCTGGTGTAGCATTGGTAACCGCATCAAAATCCTTTGGATTAAGACCTAACATCATGTCTCGAACACCCCCACCCACAATATATGCCTCATAGCCGGCTTTAGTCAGACTATCGATGACATCTAAAATTGAGGAAGGAAGTTGAGCTGTGGACAAACCACATTTTGACGCACGCAAAGTTTGCAAAAGACACTGTCTCCTACGTCAGGACGTAAATAACAATTTGTCGCTAATCATAGCTCTAACACACACAAAGGGCAATTTATTCTGTTGGAAGTTTCAACAGTTCAGTCTGCCTAATCAATCAATTTTACCATTTCAAACTTATAGCATCAGCTTTGACTTATTTTTCTCAAGTAATTTTGGCCCAATGCCTTTGATATTCATCAACTCATCCACGGTTTTAAAGCCGCCATTTTTTTGACGATACTCTACAATGGCTTGGGCTTTTTTCTCGCCCACACCATTTAACATTTGTAGTTGCTGTAAGTTGGCTTGATTTAAGCTAATTTTATCACCCTGAATATTGCCCGATGATGAAACCTGCTTCGGAAGCTGCTGAGTTGGACGAGATAAATAGTAATTATTATCGGCTTGTCTTGCCAATTGCTGATCACGTGCCTGCTGCTGTGCCTTCCACTGTTGATAAGATTGGTCAAACTGCTGTGCCTTGAGATGTGATATACACCCCAGGCACAAGATCATCAATAAAAAAACTTATGTTTGCTGCGTGATTGCGGCAATCTCATGACTGCTCTCCTGAGCTTTTAATTGTCGTTTTGCCTGCTCCCAAAGCTCATCCATCTCGGCCAAGCTCATGTCTTGCAAGTCTTTCTGTTGTCGCTGTGCCTGCTGCTCAATAAAAGCAAAACGGCTTCTAAATTTATGGATGGTTGCCAGCAGCGCGGTCTCACTTGACACGCCCAGCTTCCGTCCCACATTGATTAAAGAAAATAAACAATCACCAAACTCTTCGTGGATATCCTCGGCACACTGGCTTTTCATCGCCTGCTGCAATTCTCCCAGTTCCTCATCCAACTTTGCATAAGCATCTGCAACCGTTTCAAAATCAAAACCGAGCTGAGCTGCTTTTTTTTGAATTTCATGTGCCTGTACCAATGCCGGTGCATGCTTAACTTCATCTAATCGGGATACTACTTTACCCTGTTTTTCTTGTTGTTTGATTTGTTTCCACAATTCACCGACCTGCTCGGAATCCAAATTTTGATATTTTTCAGCCTGAAAGACATGCGGATGACGTCGAATTAATTTTTCACTAATCGCTTCCACCACATCCTGAAAGTTGAATAATCCTTTTTCATCAAACATTTGGGATTGAAAAACTACTTGCAACAGTAAGTCGCCAAGTTCATTGCGGATTTCATCCACTTCGCCCGAGCGAATTGCAGCCTCAACCTCATATGCCTCTTCAATGGCATATCGTGTCAAACTTTCTGGTGTTTGTTGTTGATCCCATGGACACTTCTGTCTTAACTCTTGCATAATTGCCAATAACTTTTCCATGATGATCTCCAAACTAGATATAGCCAAATGGTTGCAGCTTAAACAAGCTTATGTCTAATATAGACGCACGCAAAAAATATCAATATAAAGCAAGGGAACGCAATGCAATATAGTGTTTTTATTAGTGGCGCCGCACAAGGAATTGGCGCTGAAATTGCCCGTCTTTTTCATCAAAAAGGCTTTAAAGTAGGCATCTATGACATCAATGAAGCGCAGGCACAGGCTTTAGCTACAGAACTTGGAGCACATGCCAAAGCAGGTTATCTCGATGTCAGTCATTACGACCAATGGCAAACTGCCTTGCAAGAGTTTAAACGCTGGGCGGGTGAACTGAATGTTTTAGTCAATAATGCAGGCATTCTGTATTCAGGCGCATTTGAAAATACCCCCATCCAATCACATCACCGTACCTTTGATATTAATGTGAAAGGCGTTGCTAACGGCTGCCATGCTGCCCTGATACATCTGCAACAAGCCAGCTTTGCTCGCATTATTAACCTTTCTTCAGCCTCTGCGATTTATGGCCAAGCCGACTTGGCCTCTTATTCTGCTAGCAAATTTGCTGTGCGCGGTTTAACTGAAGCCTTAGATGTAGAATGGCAAAAATACAATATTCGTGTCTTGGATGTGATGCCGCTCTTTGTGCAAACCAATATGGTCAAAGATATGGATGCTGGCAGCATTCAACATATTGGTGTGGATCTCACCCCTGCCGATGTGGCAAAACAGGTACTGCATTTGGCGCAACACAAAGACCATGCCTTGCTTCCAACCCATACCCCTGTCGGGATCAAAACCAAACTCATGTATCAGTTATCCAGCATGAGCCCACAGTTCCTAAACCGACTCACCAATCTCTTTTTAGCGAAGCGCTAAAAATAAAAAAGCTGCATCGAAATGCAGCTTTTTTATTTTTATGATCTAGCTTCCTTGAACCAACCGTCTGGCACTGATAATCCCAGGTTGCTGCTCTAAACGAGCCAACAAACGTGACAACTGTGCCAAACCTTTGACTTCAATCAATAACTTCATGTTGGCAATACCATCTGCCTCAGAAATGGTATTGACCTGACGAATATTGATTTGGTCTGAGAAAATCACCTGTGTCAGATCTTTGAGTAAACCACGACGATCATAGGCTTCCACCACGATCTGCACACTCTGGCCACGTGTCGGTTGCATTTCCCAATCGGCTTCAACCGCACGTTCAGGCTCTTGTGTGGTCATGCGCAAGTAATCCGGACACGCGACCTTATGAATGCTGACCCCACGATTCAAGGTGATATATCCGCCAATCGATTCACCATGGACAGGCTGACAACATTGCGCAATATGCAACTCCACATTGTCCAACCCATCAATCAAGATCCCATGCGCCGATAAGGTATGGCTGGCACGTGGATTCAAGGCTGGCTTTAACACCAGCTCTGGTTCATCCTGATCCAGATGCATCTGACGATTCACTTGATTCATCAGGGCATGCAGACTGATATCACCACTGACCAAAGCCACTAAAATATCATCACCTGATTTCAGGTTAAAATGCGATGAATAGTCTTTTAAATCAATACTTTTTGGGTGAATCGCTAACCGTGCCAGCTCTTTATTGAGTAACTCCCGTCCAACTTCAACGTTCTTGCTGCGATCCTGCTGTCTAAACCAATGCCGCAACTTGTCACGCGCACGCGCGGTCTTGATATAACCCAGCGAGTTCACCAACCAGTCACGGTTCGGCTCACGATCTTTCTTGGTTAAAATTTCAACCTGCTCACCCGTTTTCAGGGTATAGGTTAATGGCACATAACGCTGGTTGACACGTGCTGCATAACACTTGTTCCCCACTTCGGTATGTACATGGTAAGCAAAGTCTAAAACAGTTGAACCACGCGGTAATTCTTTAATATCCCCGTCACGGCTAAACACATAGATCTTTTCAAAATTCTCAAAATCCTGAATCTGATCAATGCCATTCGACTCTTCATCTTCAGCATGGGGTGTGGTTTCCGTCCGCTCTTGATAATGCTCAAGCACCGCACGGAGAGAATGTAAACGATCATTGAAGGAATGATCGGTATTCTTGGCACCTTCTTTATAGTTAAAGTGCGAACACACACCCAACTCTGCTTCGTTATGCATCTCAAAGGTACGAATTTGTACTTCCAGAGATTTATTCTCAGCAATCACTGCGGTATGCAATGAGCGATAACCATTGGCTTTCGGATTAGTAACATAGTCATCAAACTGATTCGGAATGTGACGCCATAACTGATGTACGATGCCTAAGGCGTGATAACAATCTGGAACACTCTTGACCAAGACACGCACAGCACGAATATCATACAGCTGATCGAAGCTGAGGTTTTTGCTTTTCATTTTTCGATAAATCGAATAAATGTGCTTCACCCGCCCCGTGATTTCAGCCTGAATATCATAACTGGCCAATTCCGTTTTCAATTTATCAATTACAAACTGAATATATTGCTCACGCTCTAAACGCTTTTCATTGAGTAGAGAGGCAATTTCTTTATAACGTTCAGGCGCCAAATAGCGGAAGGCAAGATCTTCCAGCTCCCACTTCAGTTGGGCAATCCCCAAACGATGGGCCAGTGGGGAGTAAATCGTAAGAATTTCACGTGCGACACGTTCCTGACGCTCTTTGCTTGCGGTCGCCAACTCACGTAAAGCGTAGGTTCGTTCTGCCAGTTTAATTAATACAACCCGCACGTCTTCCGTCACTGAAATCAGCATTTTATAAATGCCGTTTAAATGTTCCCGCTGGTTATTATTAAAATGATCTTCTAAGCGTTTATTTTTTTCAATCAACTCAGACAGCTTACCCATTGCAAGTGTGCCTTGAACCAGGCTCAAGACTTGCTCGCCAAACTGTTGCTGGATATCTTCTAGAGTAATCAGTCCCTCACGCACGCTACGATATAACACTGCCGCTGAAAGCGTGTCTTCGTCAACATGCAGATGCGCCAGAATATCCGCCATACCAATCCCGGTACTAAAGGTATTGATACGATGATTGTCCGTCGCTTGTAATTCTTTTGCTAAGGTTAGCTCCGCAACTTGTTGAAGTTGTTTTAGCTCTGCCCCAT
Source organism: Acinetobacter sp. NBRC 110496 (assembly GCF_000876115.1). Taxonomy (NCBI): domain Bacteria; kingdom Pseudomonadati; phylum Pseudomonadota; class Gammaproteobacteria; order Moraxellales; family Moraxellaceae; genus Acinetobacter; species Acinetobacter sp. NBRC 110496. The sequence goes on along the minus strand of NZ_BBTF01000011.1, from coordinate 46,698 downwards.
CCAAAATATCACGCACTCGGTCTAGCCAAGACACTAGACTACTTTGCGCTTCAGCGGCATGTTCTCCAGTCGCTTCCTCAGACAACTCTTGGAGTCGTCCAGGTAACTGCTCACGTACTGTGACCATACCATTCTCCTCTGGATATGTAACTCATTTTTTAATCGTTTATCTCTTCGATTTTTTCAAGCCGTTCAACTTTTTCAAACAGGGCAATCGATTCCACATGTTCAGTATGCGTGAACATATCCATTACCGCAGCTTTCTTTAATTGATAGCCATATTGTGCCAGTACACCTGCATCCCTTGCCAGTGTTGATGGGTTACATGAAACATAAACGATTCTTTTCGCTCCAAAATTAGGTACATATTGCATGACTTCAAACGCACCTGATCGTGGAGGATCAATTAATAATGCATCAAATCCCTGTTTCGCCCAAGAATGATGCGAAAAGTCTTTTGTTAAATCTTGTGAAAAGAATATCGCCTGAGACAAATGATTTGCTTGTGCATTTTCAGTTGCCCTTTTGACCATCTCGTCACTCGCCTCAACGCCGACCACTTGACCTGTCTCACCCACACAACGTGCAATCGGGAGAGAAAAATTACCTAACCCACAGAAGAGGTCCAGTACTTTTTCCCCTTTCTGTAACTGAAGCAATTCACATGCCAAGTGAATCATCTGTGCATTTACCCCACTGTTCACTTGAGTAAAATCTAAGGGTGAAAACGCGAATTTGACGGCAAAATCATCCAAACTGTAATGCAAACGCATTGCGGCTTGTGAATCATCCACACGATGTAAGCTATCTCCCCCTTTAGGCTGCAAATACAACTGCCATCCTTTGAGTAACGAAAATTGACGTAATTGGTTGACATCCGACACATTTAATTCATCCAAATGACGAATTAATAAGGCCACCTCACTGTCTCCCATTGCCAATTCTATATGACCAATATGGGCTTTGCCTGTAAGACTTTCGAGTAGTTTTTTTAGTTCTGGTAAACTTTCCGATAAGGTTTGATCAAGCACTTTACACTGCTGAATCGGGGTTAAATGATTACTGTGATGCTCACGAAAGCCCATCACCAAACGGTTTTGCTTGGCAATATAACGCACCCCGATGCGGGCACGACGACGATAATCAGCTTTGACTGAACGAATGGGATCGAGCCATTGTTCAGGCTGCAATCCAGCAAAATGTTCTAGATGGGATTTTAATACATTCTGTTTTAACAAAATTTGCTCATCAGGATGAATGTGCTGCAAGCTACAGCCGCCACACACGCCGAAATGCGGACAAATGGGATCCACTCGGCCCCCGGCTGCATCACTCTCCAGCTTGATCATATCCGCTTCTTCTAAGCGTGAAGTCTGATTGGTAATCTTGGCCTGCACCGTTTCGCCGACAAGGGCATAACGGATAAAAACTTTCTTGCCGTGCTTTTCTTTAGGATGATCTGGATGCGTTCCATAATGCGCAATGCCACGCCCCTCATGAGAAAAAGCCTCGACTTGAAAGGTATAGCTTGGATATTGTGCTGGACGTTGTTTCGCTTTATGTTTCAAAAGATGAACCTAATTGTTTGGCGCAAAAGTATCTGCGGTGAATACAGTATATTGCGATGTTTGCTGCCATACCTGTAAAAAATCTGTTTGTTGCGTTTGCGTTTGTAAATAAGCAATGGTGGATTGAACTAAATGCTGATGATCCTGCTGATTTAATTGGCCTTTAAGCAACAGCCAACGAAGATAAACCAACCAGGTATTCAGTACATCACCTTCACAGTAACTGCACAATTCTAACCATTGTTTGTTCCGTACATATTCTGGCACATGATAGCCCGTCTCACCACGTTTTCCGGGAAAACCGAGCAAACAGGCAATATCATCCAATTTCTGGAAGTTACGACCATTAAACATCGCCATCACATCCATCAAGTCAACATGACGATGATGGTAACGGTTCTGATAGTTGTTAAAACGCTTTTGCTGATCAATTTCGCCTTGATCAAACAGACTCGGTGCAGAAAGCCCATGATACATGGCACGAAACAGAATCACAGGCAAATCAAATTGCGAGCCATTCCAACTGACTAAGGTGGGCTGCTTCTTGTCAAAAATCGATAAGAATTTTGCCAGCATTTCAGCTTCGCTATTTTGTTCCTGACTAAATGAAAACAGACGGTAGCCTTTTTCATCAATCCATAAACCGGAAATACAGACGATTTCATGCAAAGGTAACCGCTGAAAGTCCATCCCCGACTCTTGGCGACGAATTTTAGTGAGCGCCTGCTCCACATCAGCTTCAGGCAAGTCAAGATGATACAGATGTGCGCCTGCCTTTAAATCGGTCAGGGTCTCAATATCAAAAACTAAAATCGGAAAACGTAAATTCATCTTAAAATCTCTTCAAATCCCTCCCAACCTTCCTTTTATAAAGGGAGGAGTTCCCCCTTCTTTTTTAAAGAGGGGGTTAGGGGGAGATTCTAATCTTGTACTGAGAATAATCCCGTTGATAAATAACGATCACCACGGTCACAGATAATGCAGACAATCACCGCATCTGGTTGTTCTTCTGCGATTTTAATTGATGCCCACACTGCGCCACCAGAAGATGTTCCTGCACTGATGCCCTCAGTACGCGCCAGCTTACGCATGGTCTTTTCCGCTTCAATCTGAGGAATATCAATGATGCGGTCGACACGGCTACGGTCAAAAATGGTCGGCAAATATTCTTCTGGCCAGCGACGAATCCCTGCAATGCTGGAACCATCCGAAGGCTGTAAGCCCACAATTTGAATATCAGGATTTTGTTGCTTGAGATATTTGGAAACGCCCATGATGGTTCCAGTGGTCCCCATTGAGCTGACAAAGTGAGTAATTTTCCCACCTGTTTGCTTCCAGATTTCTGGACCTGTGGTCAGGTAATGTGCCTCGACATTATCCGGGTTACCGAACTGGTTCAGCACAAAGCCTTTGCCTTCAGCCTGCATTTGTAAAGCAAGGTCGCGTGCACCTTCCATGCCTTGCTGCTGCGTAACTTCAATCAACTCAGCCCCATAAGCCAACATCGCATCTTTACGCTCTTGGCTCATATTGTTCGGCATGATCAACTTCATTTTATAGCCGCGCATGGCTGCAACCATGGCCAACGCGATCCCGGTATTACCACTGGTCGCTTCGATCAAGGTATCCCCTGGTTGAATCTGGCCCCGTTTTTCCGCCTGAATAATCATGTTATAGGCTGGACGATCTTTCACCGATCCTGCGGGGTTATTACCTTCTAATTTTGCTAATACCGTGGCTTGGGTATGACACGCTAAACGCTGCAAACGCACCAAAGGGGTTTTACCGACATAATCATCCAGTAAAAATTCATCTGCTAAAAAATCAGTTTGCGTATTCGTCATGATCGACACCGATATTAAGGTGGCGACTATTGTATGAAAAAAACGGCAATACTGCACCATTTCACTCTGCTTTTTATTGCCAAGCAGATGTCCTTGATTTTCACAAAGCGTGCTAAGATGTTGCGCAGAATGATAAATCTGACCGCACTATGTCAAATTTCAATAAGACCATATCGAAACGTTTACGCCTCAATCATGCTTATGGGCAGTTGATTGCACTGATTCTTGTGCCAATTGCAATTTTGACCAGTGTAGGGATTCTTTGGGTTTTAGCAGAAACAACCAATTCAGCCAAACAACAACGCTCAGATGCTGCTGCGATTTTGGCACGTTATCACCAAACAGCAAATGATTTATTACGCTTGGTACAAGAACAACCAGATCAATATGATCGCGCTCAAAACATTATGCAAAAAATGTTTGATGAGAAGAACTTACAGCGTGCAGTCTTGATTGACAACAAAGGCCAAACCTATCTCAGTGTCGGGTATCAAAACAACCGGTTTTGGCCCAGTTTTCCAGAAAATCGTAATTTTTTCGGCCCAATTCCGCATAATCACAACAGTATTTATGGTTCAAAATTAGACAGCAGCAATTCAGATTCAGTCTGGTTGATGATTGAACTCGATAACCAACCACTCGAATTAGCACGCTACAAAATTCTGTTATCTCTGGTCGTGACCGGACTGATGACCTTACTGATTTTATTGTTCTGTTTAAACGTTTTCTCACGTCGCTGGCTCGCACCGCTCTATGAAATCCGCATGCAGATGCAACGTCTCAATGCCGACACCCTAGATCAGCATATTGTGGTGAACAGTACCGGTGAACTGCGTTTACTGCAGCGTGATATTGCCAATGTGGTGAAACGTCTGCATTTCAGTTTTTTAGAATTAAAAGAACATACCGAACAAACCGAAGAAGATTTACGCCGAACCCTGGATACCTTAGAAGTTCAGAACATTACCTATCGTCAGGCGCGTGACCAAGCAATTTCATCAAACCAGTCTAAATCGGTGTTCTTGGCCAACATCAGTCATGAACTCAGAACACCGCTAAACAGTATTGATGGCTTTATTCACTTATTACTACGTCAGCAAAACCTCAGCAATGAGCAGAACCTTTACCTGCAAACCATTCGCAAATCTTCTGCTCACTTATTGGCGCTAATCAATGACGTGTTGGATTTCTCGAAAATTGATGCCGGTAAACTCGAACTCGAAACGGCTCCTTTTGACCTTGAGGAAGCCATTTTTGATGTGATGGATATGCTCTCGCCTTTGGCGGCACAAAAGCATATCAATATGGCGTTTTACTATGCAGAGAATATTCCAAAACATGTGGTCGGTGATGCGCTACGCTTTAAGCAAATCCTGACCAATCTGATTTCCAATGCGATCAAGTTCACCCCTGATGGTGAAATCATCGTGCGGGTACGTATGGAAGATGATGAGATCGGGCAATGTTTACTGCATTTTAGTGTTCAAGACAGCGGCATTGGTCTGAGTGGCACTGATCGTAAAAAGCTGTTTGAATCCTTCTCTCAGGGCGATGCATCGGTGACACGTCAATTTGGCGGTACAGGACTGGGCCTCGCCATTTCCAAACAGTTGGTGCATTTGATGCATGGTCAGATTGGCTTTGAAGACAACCAAGAGCGTGCGCCAACCGAAAAAGGCTCGACCTTCTGGTTCACCGCTTCATTTAAAGTTGAAGAGCAGGATGAATTTGTTGAACATCCTCGTTTCGATCATTTACAAGTAGTGTCTTATCTCGCCCATCCTGCAACGGCTAGCGTACTGCGTTCATATTTAGAGAACTACCATGTCTCTCATATTGAAACACAATCGATTCTGGACTTATTCAGCCGTTTGAATCATCTCAATCAACAAGAAAATACTTGGCTGATTGTCGATCATAGTGGTGATACAGAGGCCTTACTCAAAGAAATTCGTCAACGCTATCATGGCAACTTAGCGGTTTATGGCTATCAGATGAGTCTGGAGCCAAACATGCTGAATGAATATCGTGCACGGCCATTATATCAACCGCTGAGTCGTCGTGAATTGGTACAGTTACTGGGTAATCAACCCATTTTTGAACAAGAATCCGAAGACTTTAACGGTCAAGGCTTGCATGTCTTGGCGGTGGATGATCACTTGCCGAACCTGATTGTGCTTGAAGCCTTGCTCGGTGAGCTCAATGTTACTACCACTAAAGCGTTGAGTGGGCAAAAGGCCATCGATATCATTCAGGAACGCATCGAACAAAAATCACCGCCATTTGATCTCGTGTTCATGGACATTCAAATGCCAGTCATGTCCGGGATTGATACCACACGTGCGATTCGCTCTCTCGAGTCAACCTTGGACAACGGTATGCAATTGCCGATCATTGCACTCACCGCCCATGCGCTGGCCGATGAAAAGCAAAAGCTACTCAAAGTTGGCATGAATGATTATGTGACCAAGCCGATTCAGATGGAGCAGATTATTCAAATCCTGACCCATTGGACCAAAAACAATTTCAGTACTCAGCCTGCGACGACTGAGCCGAAGCGCCCAACCGAATCCATTGATCCACAAATCTTAAACTGGCAGCAAAGCGTGCAGCTTGCAGCCAATAAAGAAGATTTGGCGCAAGATTTATTGAATATGCTGGTGGATAGCTTTGATACCGAGCTGGCAGAAATGCAACAATTGATTGAAATGGAAGATTTTCCACAACTGGAACACGTCCTGCATCGCCTCTATGGGGCAACCCGTTATGTCGGCACACCCAACTTGCAGCAAGTCTCTGGTGAGTTTGAACAATTTGTCTCAACCCTGCGTAAAGAACGGCGCAAGGCTGATGATGTGTTTATTCGTGAGACCAATCATCGTTTCAATGAGCTCAGCACAGCCATTGAACAGGTTCGACAGGCGGCTAATTTAATCTTGCATAGCTACGATAATTAACGTGACTGCCCTGTCATGTTTCGACACAGGGACTCATGTTATGCTGCCAAATCAAACACAATAAGAGTTAGGCAGATGACACTTTTACGCGTTGAAAAGAACAATGGAATCGCAACCGTTTCCTTAAACCGTCCAGATAAACGTAATGCAATGAGCTTTGCCTTACTCAAAGAACTGGTGGCAACTGCAAAAAAAATTGAAAAAGATCGTTCCATCCGTTGTGTCATTCTCACAGGTGAAGCACAAGTCTTTAGTGCAGGCATCGATTTATCAGACTTAAACAATCCTAAAAATACCGCTTTTGCAGCATGGGAACTGATAAAGCCTGGACAAAGTCTATTCCAGAAGGCTTTCCTGATCTGGCAAAACCTTCCAATCCCTGTGATTGCAGCAATCGAAGGCTATTGCTTCGGTGCAGGCATGCAACTGGCGCTTGCAGCCGATATCCGGATTGCAACACCAACTACCCAAATGTCGATTATGGAAAGCCGCTGGGGGCTTGTACCAGACATGGGACTGACCCGCTCACTTAAAGGGCTGATTGGGGTTGACCTTGCCAAAGAACTGACACTCACTGCACGTATCTTTGATGCTGAATATGCCAAGCAAATTGGTCTAGTCACTCATTTAGACAATGACCCATTAGCAAAAGCGAACAGCATTGCTGAAGAAATTTTACAACGTTCACCAGATGCCATCATGGCAGCCAAACGTGTCTTGGATGCGATGGAACACCAACCAGAAAAAGCATTGCGTTTAGAAAAACTTTGGCAACTCAAGCTACTCTTGGGTAAAAACAGTAGCTTGGCTCGTAAAAAGGACAAAAACCCAGAGATTCAATTCCTGCCGCGCCAATACAAATAATCCTAACGGGAGCACATTCACATGCATGCGAATCAAAAAACACCAATCGCTTTTTTGGGTATGGGGTTAATGGGCACACGTATGGCAAGCCGACTATTGCATGCAGGTTATTCTGTTGCAGTCTGGAATCGCAGTCCACATGCATGTGAACCGCTCCTTCAACAAGGTGCATCATTATTAGCGATCGATCAGATTGCCCTTTATCCCGTTATTTTGACGTGTTTGGCCGACGATCAGGCGATGCAAAGTGTTTTTGCCCAGATTCAACCGTATTTACAAGCACAGCAAGTTATTGTTGATTTCTCTAGTTTATCGGTGCCTGCAACACAACAACTGGCTCAATCTGCTCAACAGCAGCAGGTCACTTGGATTGACTCCCCTGTATCCGGCGGCACTATTGGTGCAGAGCAAGGCACATTGGTTATTTTTGCTGGCGGTGATGCAGAAACCATCGAGCAGCTCACCCCGATTTACAATGTACTGTCGCAGCGTGTGACTCGGATGGGCACATCGGGTACTGGGCAAGCCACCAAAATTTGTAATCAACTGATTGTTGCAGCCAACAGCACCCTGATCGCAGAAGCAGTCGCCCTTGCCGATCAAGCAGGCGTCGACACCGCATTACTCGCACCCGCACTTGCAGGTGGTTTTGCCGACTCAAAGCCCTTTCAAATCCTTGCACCACGTATGGCAACTCAAACTTTTGAGCCTGTACAGTGGAAAGTGCAAACCTTATCAAAAGACTTAAATAATGCCTTACTTTTGGCACAAAGTTTTAACTTAAAGATACCTGTTGCACAAAAAGCTCTATTACAGTTACAAGCCCACCAAGAAAATGGCTTTGCTGATAAGGATTTAGCGACTATTATCAAAATTACAGAACAATAAATAGGATCTATTGATTCAGGGAGTCCTAACATGAGCCATCTTGCAGTCAATTTATCAATGATCTTCACTGAAGTTCCCTTAATCGAGCGTTTCGCCTTAGCACAAGCCCACGGTTTTCAGCATGTAGAAATTCAGTTCCCCTATGAACTCGACGTGATTGATATTCGAACCCAACTTGAACAATATAATCTTTCACTCTGCCTGATCAATGTCCCTGCTGGCGACTTAATGCAAGGGGGTAATGGTTTGGCTGGTGTACCTGGACGAGAAATTGAATTTCACCAAGCACTGGAACAAGCGATTCGCTATGCCACTGCACTGGATGTGCCCCGTGTCAACATTCTGGCAGGTAAACAGCCGTTGGATGCGGATCTGTTGCCTTGCTTGAATACTCTGGCAAGCAACCTAAAGCTCGCCTGCCATCTGTTGACGGAACAAGGTATTGAACCTGTGTTTGAAATGATCAATGGCACTAATATGCCACGCTTCTTGGTTCAAAATATTGCCCAAGCCCAAGAAATGCTGGAAGCCATCAACCACCCAGCCCTGAAAATGCAATATGACTGTTACCATATGGCGATGATGGGTGAAGATGTTTTAGCAGGACTACAGGAAAATATCGAGCAGATTGGACATATTCAATTTGCTGACTGTCCAGACCGCCATGAACCCGATACTGGCAATATTCCCTATAAACAAATCTTTGACTGGTTACAACAAAGTGACTACCGAGGTCTGATTGCTGCGGAATACAGACCAAAAACGCATTCAGATCAATCTTTTGCATGGAAAAAGAAGTATTTTTCTAATGATGTGAATACATAAACTGTTACTGCTAAAATTTGAACTTTTTAGAGAAAAACGGTATATTTGATGATGAGCAATTGTCAGGAAAATATACCCTCTATGAATTTAGAACCATCGCCCAGCGCTTCTAATTCTCACGATCTAAAAATCAAAACAGCGAACAAAGATGTACAAGCATGCCTAAACGTTGTACATGAAGCTCTCACTGATGTAAAAGCCAAAGATATTCTTGAACTTGACGTAAGTACGATCAGCAATGTTGCCGATGCAATTGTGATTGCAAGCGGTACATCAACGCGTCATGTTAAAGCCCTTGCAGATAATGTTGCTGATGAAGCACGTAAAGCAGGTTTCCGCCCAATCGGTGTCGAAGGTGAACGCGATGCTGAGTGGATCTTAATCGACCTCGGTTTTGTTGTGGTACATGTCATGCTACCAACCGCGCGTAAGTTCTATGATTTAGAAAGCTTATGGCGTGCGCCAGAGTCTGTAGCGTAAAGCTCCTCAAAAAAGCGACCGAATAGGTCGCTTTTTTTATAGCGTATTCAAGTCAAAAGAGATTCTATACACAGATACGCTATAAGCCGATTTAGCTCTAGATTTCCGACCATTCCTTGTAAAATAGAATAGCAATGCTAGTATTAAACCCTCTCCTCAATCACCTAGAATAAAATGAAAGATTCAGCGGCATGGATTGAAACACTCAATAAAATTACAGGATTGGCTCAATCAGGTTTGTACTACAGCAAAGATGTGTACGATAAAGAACGCTATCAACAGCTACTTGATCACGTCCGCACCCTGATGGAATTAGAAGAAATTGACACCACTCTCTTTATTCCCAATGTATTGCAAGATATTGGCTATGCAACACCTAAAATTGATGTTCGCGCTGTTGTATTTAAAGACAATAAACTGCTATTAGCTAAAGAAACACAGGATGGCTTATGGTCGATCCCTGGAGGTTGGGCAGATGTTGGCTATTCCGCCGCTGAAAATGTAGAAAAAGAAGTGCTTGAAGAAACTGGATTACAAGTCAGAGCGACCAAGCTGCTCGCACTCACCGATCGTAGAAAGCATCCTCACCCTGCTATGTTCCTGCATGTCTATAAAGCCTTCTTTTGGTGTGAACTGATTGGTGGTGAACTCAAGCCAAGCATCGAAACTTCTGAAGTTGCTTTCTTTGATAAGGATGAATTACCCCCGATTTCAACGGCGCGTGTTACAGAAGCACAAATCCATCAGTTTTTTGAATTACGACATGGACTCCCAGAGAATACTTACTTCGATTAGCCTCTTACTTAACAGATAGATCTCCCTTCCGCACTGCACTCCAAATGCCAGTCATCTCCCACCTTTAAATTTGACATGACAAATTGTCAAAACTACAGCACTATACAGATTGTTGAAATCCACCAAGAAATAGCATAACTGGAGTACAGGACGTGAAAAAAATACTGATTACAGGCGCCAATACAGGCATTGGTTTTGCCACAGCAGAACAGTTGGTTAAACAAGGGCAACATGTCATTCTGGCCTGCCGCAATCCCCAGAAAGCCCAAGCAGCACAAAACAAATTACGTGCACTCGATCAAGGGCAAGTTGACCTCATCTCCCTCGACCTCAACAGCCTTGAATTGACTCGAAAAGCCGCTGATGAAATCGCAGATCGTTATGGCAATCTGGATGTATTGATCAACAATGCAGGCCTATTTGCCAAAACCAAACAGCTGACTGCTGATGGCTTCGAGCAACAGTTTGGTGTCAATTATCTCGGTCATTTTCTATTGACCCAAAAACTGCTTCCCGTTTTAAAGCAATCTCCTCAAGCACGTATTGTGCATTTGGCCTCAATTGCACATTGGGCAGGCTCAATCAAACCCAACAAATTCCGCGCAGAGGGTTTTTATAATCCGCTATTTTATTATGGACAATCTAAGCTCGCGAATTTACTGTTCAGCAATGCTTTGGCGGAGCAACTGGCAGATAGCTCAATTACCAATAATGCGCTACACCCTGGGGGCGTCGCTTCGGATATTTATCGCGAGCTACCTAAACCTGTTTATGCGGCGATGAAATTAGGTCTAGTTCCGACCTCAGTTCCTGCAAATCTCATTACCCAAATGGCGATTGGCGATGAATGGGAAAAACGCAATGGTGAATATGTCAGTGCACATATGCCTGACTGGAAATCTTCACATGCCAAAAATCAGCCATTGGCACGAGACCTCTATCAACAATCTATGCAATTGGTCGAAAAGTTTCTTTAAAAAATCAGCCAAATCAAAAAGCCACCCGAAGGTGGCTTTTACAATCCTGATTAGGTCAAATTAGTGACCACCACCATTGATTGCTTTGGTCATATCTTCCACAACTTTCTTGGCATCACCAAAGATCATCATGGTTTTTTCATTGTAGAACAAGTCATTGTCTAGGCCAGCATAACCTGTTGCCATAGAACGCTTGATCACCATAATGGTACGCGCTTTATGTGCCTCAAGGATCGGCATACCGTAGATCGGTGAGCTTGGATCATCTTTCGCCGCAGGATTCACCACGTCATTCGCACCAATCACCAGTACCACGTCTGTTGCAGGAAAATCGGAGTTGATCTCATCCATTTCCAAGATGTCTTCATATGCAACATCTGCTTCTGCCAACAATACGTTCATGTGACCCGGCATACGACCAGCAACGGGGTGAATCGCAAAGCGAACTTTTACGCCCTGCTCTTTCAAGATTTCACACAATTCTTTCACCGCATTCTGTGCACGACCTTGCGCCATACCATAACCTGGTACGATCACAACGCTATCTGCATTTGACATCAGGAAGCCTGCGTCATCTGCTGAACCAGAACGATGATTACGTTGAACTTGCTCACCTTTATCTGCCGATGCAACTGCCGCACCACCCATTGCACCACCAAACAATACGTTGATGATTGAACGGTTCATCGCCTTACACATGATGTAAGACAGAATCGCACCCGAAGAACCAACCAGTGAACCCGCAACGATCAACATATTGTTTTCAAGTGTGAAACCAATACCTGCTGCTGCCCAACCAGAGAATGAGTTCAAAAGCGATACCACAACTGGCATATCACCACCACCGACTGGTGCAATCCACACCCAGCCAAATGCAAGTGCAAGTGCTGTCATTGCCCAGAACGCAGTCATGTTACCTGTAGTGAAGAATGTGAACCCACATGCAAGCATCGCAATAAAGATGATCGCTTGAACAGGTTTAACCCATGCACCCGAAATTGTTTTTGCCCATTTCTTTGCCGCCAATTTACCGTAAGCAAAGACAGATGCTGTAAAGGTAATCGCACCCACAAAACAACCGACAAATAATTCAAATAAATGCACGCCACTCATATGTGCATGTTGAACACCCGCAGCCGTTAAAGCAGCTTCATTTTGCTCAAATAATGCAGTGAGTTGGTTGTTGTGTAGAATCGCCGCAATTGCAATCAATACCGCAGCCAAACCCACCAGAGAGTGCATCAACGCAACCGTCTCAGGCATTTGTGTCATTGGCACTGTTTTCGCACGTGCGATACCCACAACCGCACCCAATACCATTGCACCACCGATCATCCAAACAACAGGATGTTCAGCAACAAAGAAAGTGGTGACTACAGCAATCGCCATTGCGATCATACCGTAGCGGTTACCCGCAATCGCAGTCTTAGGACCAGACAAGCCACGTAAAGTTAAGATAAAGAGGACAGCACCAATGAGGTAGAACCAATCCGCATAGTCTCGAATGAATTCCATTGCTTAGCCCTCTTTTTTCTTTTGCTTCGGCTTGAACATTTCAAGCATACGAGCAGTTACAGCAAAGCCACCGAAGATGTTGATACTTGCCAAAAATACAGCAATCGCACCAAGGATACTCACCACGTTTACACTTTGGAATGCAACGTTAGCATCTACACCAATCGCAGGCATACCCACTGTTTGGATCATCGCGCCAACCACAATAATGGAAGACAACGCATTGGTTACCGCCATTAATGGTGTATGTAACGCAGGCGTTACTCCCCACACCACGTAATAACCAACAAAGATGGCAAGGACGAAAATTGTAATCGTTTCAACCATGAGAACTCTCCTTAACCGCGCTTGAGCAGTACTTGACCGCCATGAGTCACGAGTAACGCTTTTTGGATTTCATCTTCCTGATTGATCACAAAGGCTTTGTCTTTGTCGAATAATGTCTCAAGGAAGTTAAAAACGTTACGTGCATACAGTGCAGATGCTTCAGTCGCAACTGTGCCTGGAATATTTGGAATACCCAAAATCTTCACACCATTTTCAGTTGTGACTGTTTCGCCTTCTTTAGAACCTTCAACGTTACCACCCGTCTCAACTGCCATATCTAAAATGACAGAACCCGGTTTCATTTTGGCAACGGTTTCAGCTTTAATTAAACGCGGAGCATTACGACCTGGAATCAATGCAGTGGTGATTACGATGTCAGCATTTGATACAGCTTTATCTACAATCGCAGCTTGATCTTTGATGTATTGCTCACCCGGCTGCCAACCATAACCGCTTTTCGCAGCTTCAGCAGCACGTTGTTTTTCTTCATCGGACATTGGCACGTCTAGCCATTTGCCGCCTAGAGATTCAACCTGCTCTTTTGCTGTTGGGCGCAAATCTGTTGCTTCTACAACCGCACCCAAACGTTTCGCAGTCGCAATCGCTTGAAGACCTGCAACACCAACCCCCATAATCACGACACGTGCAGGTTTTACAGTACCCGCAGCCGTCATTAACATTGGGAACATACGTTGATATTCAGCCGCAGCTAACAATACAGACTTATAGCCCGCCAAGTTTGCTTGAGAAGAAAGTACGTCCATGTTTTGTGCGCGGGATAGCGTACGTGGCAGTAATTCCAACGCAAAAGCAGACACTTGCTGAGTTGCAAACTGGTCTAGTTCTGGATTGCGATAAGGGTCAAACATTGCAATGACAGTCGTATTCGCCGCAAGCTTCTGAATTTCGTCACCTTTAGGGGCGCGAACCTTCAAAATAATTTGGCTACCTGTATATGCATCGTCCGTAATGGTTGCGCCAACTTGTTCATAAGCACTGTCAATGTACGCCGCTTTAATACCAGCACCACGTTCAATAACAATACTATGACCTGCGTTAATCAACTTCTTCACTGTCTCTGGTGTTGCCGCTACGCGACTTTCACCTGCAACAGTTTCGGTTGGGATTCCGATCTGCATGAGCGTTCCTCAAGCTAGTTTTTCTTAAGTAAACATCGCCAAGAGCAATGTTTCCCCCAGGAGTATTCTTTGTAGAAATTTGGATTCTAATGGAAGTTTTTTAAATTTCCACCCAATATTTATTTAATAAATACCTATATTTTGAACTGATGATTCACATTTATATTCAGAGCAGGTATGATCCGCAGGTTTGCCTTTTGATCAGGCAAACCTTACTTTTCATTTCCAGTCCGTATAAAAATGCAATTCTTTTTGCAATCGATCTGTTCATTTTTATGCTTTCTGTCTTCCTGTTTCAGAAGATCAAAGCGATATCTATTGCATAATCCGAATTGTCATTCCCCATCGCAGAAACAGCACCACCTAATCCATTTTAATTAGCTTAGATCGTTTCTTTTTGGCTCTGCTGATGTATGGCTTGAATCGGCATCATAATCATGCAGTTGCTGCAAGGGATTGGCTACTCTGCAATTTCTCATGGTCTGTTTGGCTAGTTTTTAGCAATCTGCCGATGATGATCATTTAAATCGCGGCAATAGAACCATATTTCGCTTTATCAGTAAATCTGAATGAGTTGAAGTAAATTGCTCAGAAAAATTTAAAAGAATGAAAAAAACTTGTATTACCATTTTTTCAAGTGATATTTGTATGGTTTTGTCTAGCAAAAGCTGCTTTATTGCACAGTAATGGTGCAAATATTAAGCAACAGATGATATAACTCATTCAGTTCAAAGATAAAAACTATCAAAATATTTCAAAATCGATTTTTTATCACAGCAAATGCACTTTTTTGATTCAACCCCTTGACCTAAAGTTAACTTGAGCTTTGATACTGAGTCATCTCCATCTTCAATGTGATGTTTTAACGATGAAACAGATCAAGACAGTAACATTTAAAATGATCAACCCAAGTGAGCTTTATGATCCACGCAACAATGGCTATAGCCATCTTGTGATTGTGCCGCCCAACATGCGCTGCATTCATATTGCAGGTCAGGGGGGTGAAAATAAAAATGGTGAGCTTTCTGAAGATTTTGACCAACAGGTACAACAAGTCTTCTATAATATTCAGCACGCTTTAGCATCCGCACAGGCACAACTGTCAGATATTGCTGTTTTACGTATTTTGGTGGTTGAGCATAATGCTGAAAAACATCAGCTCCTGATTCAAGTCATACAAGACCTGTGGAAGAACCATGCTTTTCCTGCATGTACCCTCATTCCAGTCTCACGCTTGGCATTGACAGGCATGCAAATTGAAATTGAAGCCACAGCCTATACCGCATAAACCTTGGATAGAGAAAATTATGTCTGCCCCTCAAGATATTAGTCAAAATAAAACCTTACTTTGGTTTATGGCTGCAGCATGTGGTTTATGTGCGGGTGCCAACTATTATAGTCAGCCTTTAATTCACTCAATTCAGCAGTATTTTGCAGTGACCGAAGGTCAAGCAGCTCTTACGGTAACCTTTGCTCAAGTGTCTTATGCGCTTGGCCTGTTGTTTATTGTGCCAATGCGTGATGTAGTCAATAAGACCAAATTCATTCCTTTACTCATGGTATTTTGCGCTGTTGGCTTATTCATCAGTGCCTTTTCTGTCAACTTACCAATGCTTTGGCTCGGTACCATTATGGCAGGACTGTTCTCTGTCGCAGCACAGGTATTAATCCCACTTGCAACCATGACAGTGAAACCTGAAAAAACAGGTGAAGTCATTGGCTTTTTAATGAGTGGTTTACTGGTCGGTATTTTACTCTCCACCAGTTTGGCAGGTTTGTTTTCTAATCTGTTTCATTGGAAGGTCATTTATGTAGTGAGTGGCGTGCTGATGCTGATCTTGGCCTATGCCTTGAAAAGCCGTTTACCTTATGCCATGCGAATGAAAATGAATTACGGACAAGTCTTTGTCTCCATGGCACAACTGCTCAAACAAGAGAAACGTTTGGTGTTACGTGCACTTGCAGGCGGATTTGCTTTTGCCGCAGTCAGTATTTTGTATTCTACTATCGCGCTACTACTGACCTCTGCCCATCATCTTCAAGATCTATTGATCGGGATGGTGCCTCTGGTCGGGATCTTTGGGGCGCTCTCGACCCAATATATTGGTAAATATGCCGATCAAGGCTTAACCAGCCAACTGACGTGGATAGGTTGTGGCTTGTTTATCTTAAGCTGGATCTGCTTCTATTTTGGGCAAACCTTTTTAATCAGTTATATCCTCGGCTTTGCCTTGATTCAGTTAGCTTTAGCCTTGGTGCATACCAGTAATCA
Source organism: Acinetobacter sp. NBRC 110496 (assembly GCF_000876115.1). Lineage (NCBI taxonomy): Bacteria > Pseudomonadati > Pseudomonadota > Gammaproteobacteria > Moraxellales > Moraxellaceae > Acinetobacter > Acinetobacter sp. NBRC 110496. The sequence goes on along the minus strand of NZ_BBTF01000011.1, from coordinate 30,247 downwards.
GAGTGTAATTTTCCGTTTACGCCCAGATGCGAAATCACGGATCAATGCCATTTATATGACTGCGTATTTTACTGGGGGGGCCTGTGGTTCAGCCTTGGGTATTTTTGCCTGGAATCATGGTGGCTGGAGCATGACTTGCTTAGCTGGTATCAGTCTGGTGGTTGCCTGTATGCTGTTTAGCTTGCTGGATTATCTTTCGACGAAGAAAAAAAACATGGTCACTTTCTAGATCTTCATTCTATTAGTAAAAATTGAAGTGTTAGGGATCAGCATTGGTGAATTGGACACAAAACTCGTATAATGCTGCCCTTTCTTTGCTTGTCCACATCCGAGATCTGTTTATGCAATCACTTGAATCATTACAGCCACGTATTTCCGTCGCGCCGATGATGGATTGGACAATAAATTTAAAATATATATTAAATATCAATAATTTATAAAAATATTAAAATTCCATGGCGTAAAATTGGTGTAAGTTTAATCTTTTGTATCAAAACTTAATCCCTCAACATTCTCACTCCCAAACAATGATTGACGATCTAACGCTCCAGAACCAAATCAGGGATCTGGCTTTAGCGAGTCGGAGCGAACCGACCGATGGTTGGCGTACCGAAGAGCTTGACCCTAAGTTGTGGAACGGTTGGCGTAAAATGATTCAGGGGGACCGGCTAGAAATCGCTGAATACGATCTGACGGCTAAGGTTAGCCAAGGGGACTCTCCTAGTGACAAGCCCGGAGTGGTTGAAGGTCTAAAACAAAGAATAAGGGCTTACAACTTTAGTAAACAAAGGACGTCATCAATAGCAGTGATATAAAAAGTTATCTTTGCCGCCCCGATAAGGCTTTACGGGGCGACTAAGTCTCACCCAACCGACAATTCCGATAGTTTCAGAATAAGCTTTGAGTTTTCTAAGATTGGAATTACTACACCACAGCACGTACTCGAGATACTACAAATAGCTTTTTGGTAGGACCGATACCGAATAAATATCCATAATACATCAGGAGAAACTTTTTTTAATTTTCTGTAACCGGTCATAAATCAGTGGCGGATAATTTGCATGATATTCACCACACTCTGGGCAATGCTCTTGTTTTAGGTACGCTTGATTGTCGAGATCTTGATAAGGAAAAACGCTGAAGAGAAGTTCGTGCTGCATAAGCGTTTTATAAAAACTCTTATGATAAGGTGCAATCTCGCTGTCTTTGATTTTGTCGAAATATAGGTCAACGCTGTTCAAAATGCTCATAATTTCTTTAACCCCGTCGAACCTTAAAATGTCGTCATCTTTGTGAATATCAACATCTAAGCTCTCTAGATCCTCAATGAAACATTTAATCGCTCGCCGGGAATGCAAAAGGATCATTTGCGACTTGCCATCAATCATCTTTTCCTGATCGTAGCTAAAATTTTTAATGTTTCTTTCGACGAACATATAAAGTTCGTGAAGCTGATTCAACTCGTGCCTCAGTTGCTCCTTCGTATATTCCTTTTCGATTTGCTGATGGAGGATGCCATTAGCGTCAATCTGAGCTTTTAACACCAGAAAGAGAAGCACTGAACCCAGAATTTGTAGAAATGGGCTTGAAATACCTCCAAGAACATCTCCTATTTCGCCATAACCTTTCAAATATTGCAGCGGAAGAAGAGGTGCAAACAAAGGGATAAGCAGGCAAGCCGCACCACCAATGACTATGACCCAGAAAGCTATTTTGGTAACAGGAGAGTTATAGATATTCATTTTTACACCTTTTCAGAATTTTCTTTTCTGTACGCGCTAGGAGTTTTGCCAATTTTTTTCTTAAACAACTTTTGAAAGTGTTCATGTGCCGGATACCCAATGGCTTCACTCACTTCGGGAACAGACTTACCGGATTCTTTAAGCAGCTGCTTTGCTTTTTCAAGCCGACAATAGGTTAAATAATCAAGAGGTGTCATGCCTGACAGCTCCTTAAATTTGACGCTGTAGTTCGTACGCGACATCCCCGCAATCCCGGCGAGATCGTCAAGACCCCATTTTTTATCGAGACTATGATGAATAGCTTCCAAGGTTTTGCTGAGTTGCGGATTTTCGATCAGTTTGAAGAATCCAGCATTTTTATTGGATTTGTACATGTGGATTCTTAACGCTTGCACGAAGATAATTTCGGTCAGCTTTCTGACTAACGTGTTGCTTCCAGGAAGCCCTGATTTTGCTTCCTGCTCTATAATACTTAAAAGCATGGCAAGCCAAGGCGAGTGGGAGTTATCAGCACTCTTGATATGCACGACATTTGGCAGCGAATTTAAGAATGGATGATCGGGTCCGCCATTAAAACAAAAATGTCCGCAAACGACGTTGGCTTTGAGCTTGCTCTGATCACCGTATTCCAAAACTTGAGCTTCGGTGAGGTTGGCTTTAGCTCTAAATTCGACCGCAGGCTCGGCCTTGATTTTTGGTGCACTGGCCATGGTGTGCTCCATCCCTTTGAAAAAGATCAAAATATCGCCCTGCTCCGCCAATGCTTTAAGTTTAAGTTTTGGCACCTCATACCAAAACTCGCCATGAGTCACGATGTGAAATCTCGCTAGATTCTCTTCCTGCGGGAGGCTGATGCCCCAGTCTCCCGCAAATGAGGTTCTATACCAGTAGCTGCTAGTAAGCTCTACCTTATCTAAAATTTCACTGAGAACATCCATATATAGCTCCTACGTAAACTGTCTAATAAGTCACATTATACGAACTATTGAGCATGTTATATCTATTTTACATGCTGTAAATTCAGTTCCATTAGTAAATAGATAAAAACCAAGGAGGCTTTATGAAAAATAAATAATGTGATCGTTGCCGGAGGGTGTTTTTGGAGTCTCGAAGACCTCCTTAGGAGTCTGGACGGTGTGACGTCAACGAAGGTGGGCTACTCTGGCGGAGATTTTGATGATCCTACCTACGCCGATATTATAACAGGGAAAACGGGGCACGCCGAAGCGGTTCGCGTGGAATACGACCAAGACGAAATATCTCTCGAAGAGATTCTACATTACTTTTTCAAAATCCATGATCCGACTACGAAGAATCGCCAAGGAAATGATGTTGGCACTTCGTATCGCTCGGCAGCGTTCTATCGTGACGATGCACAGAAAGCGATTATCGAAAACGTGATTGATGAGGTCAATGAGATCGGTCGCTTCGAGAATGAAGTGGTCACGACCGTCACCCTGGAAAAAGAATTCTACGACGCTGAGGCATATCACCAAAACTATTTGCAGAGGAATCCCAGCGGATACTCTTGCCATTTTGAAAGAGACTAAATCATGAACCAAATGAACGAGGAAAAAATGAAAGCACTTAAGAATGTTGTTATTTATACGAAAGACCATTGTCCATTTTGCGCACGCGTGAAGAATTACCTAACTGCTGAAAAGGTCGATTTCAAACAAATTCGCGTAGACGACGATCCGAAGACTTACCTGGAGTTGAAGGAAAGAACAAATCTCCAAACTGTACCGCAAGTTTTTGTGGATGGAGAATTCATTGGTAGTGCTACAGACTTCTTCTCGTGGATTGATAGCTAAAGAGTGAACCCTAAAATAAAGGAGCAAATATATGTTCAATTGGAAAAGCATTTACAACTACCTGGATAACGGCACTCCCGCGCCTCCCAAAAAAGTAGAAAAGAGCGAGGAAGAGTGGAAAGAAATTCTGACGCCAGCGCAATTTCGGGTCATGCGGATGAAAGGCACCGAACGCGCGCACACCGGAGAACTCTGTTCATTTTATGAAGCTGGAAGGTACGCCTGTGTGGGCTGCGACACCGAACTCTTTGACTCGAACCTAAAGTTCGATTCGGGAACGGGATGGCCGAGTTTTTCTGAGCCAGTCGCAGACAACGTAATTCAATATGAACTGGATACGACCTTCGGGCGCAGAATCGAAGTGCTATGCAATGTGTGCGAAGCCCATCTGGGGCACGCTTTTCCAGACGGTCCTGAGCCATCAGGGGTCCGATTCTGTATTAACTCGGAGTCATTGAAGTTTGTAGAATAATTTTTAAATCGAGGGGGTTTATGAAAGTGAACCTTTTGAAAAAAGGAGCCGTTCGTGTTGATTAAGCTGTTCGGTCATAAAGACTGCCATAAAACCAAGATTTACCATTCGTACTTGCAAGAAAAAGGGAGCCAGTTTGTTTTTTTGGATGTTCATGAAGACGACGCGGCTGCTGATGAACTGTGCTCCCTCTATTCGAACGGAAAGCTGAATTTCCCGACAATAGTGGTTGGGACAAAGAAGCTGAGAAACCCCAAGTTCAAGGACCTTGACAGGTGGTTGGAAGCTTCAATGAAATAATGAGTTTTTTAGAATTATTAATAACTTAATAAGCAGTAAGATCAATGATTACAGCAATTTTCCGCAGTTGTGTTACCAAGAAACATGCTGCGGAGTTTTAGCAAAGATACTTCATCAAGCTGGTGTTGGAAAACGTGGTCTTATCGTCGTTTGCACGGCGTGAGGAATGGGAGTGGCTTCAATTTTTGAAAGTTAGGTGAAAAATATGTCGGATCTAAAAATGAATAAAGAAGACGGTGTTGAAAGCTATGAATTTGCAACCCCTGAAGCAATCGAAGAAGCATTGAAAATCGGGAAGCTTAGTCAAACGGTTTTCGGCATGGGTTGCTTTTGGGGACCGGATTCTAATTTTGGAGGGACGCAGGGAGTAGTGCAAACACGTGTTGGCTACGCTGGAGCATCAACTCTGGATCCGAGTTACCGCAACATCAACGGACACGCCGAAGTCGTCAGAGTGATCTACGATAAAGACCAAATCAGCTACAGGGAACTTCTTGGAAGTTTTGAATCATGGTCTGTTCATGGTAGAAAGCAGGGCCAGTATCGCCAGATACTTTTTGTTTTTGATCTGGAGCAAAAACAAGTAGCTGAAGAACTGATTCAAGCGATTGGAAAGGAGAAATCTCCCGAGGTGATTGAGGCCGGAGAACAAAATGGTTATTTTTGGCCCGCCGAAGATTACCATCAAAAGCATCGTCTTCGCAGAAACAAACAGCTTGTAAGTCTTGCAGAAGTAGATTTCGGTCCTCGCTGGGATGAACATCTGTATTTTACTAAATTAAATAGTACCGATAGAAAAGGCTTCAGTCTCTCAAGCTGGCTAAAAAAGTTGTCTCCGGAAATGCAGAAAGCTTACCGAATCGGTTAATCTGAAATTGCAGCTGGCTAAAGAACTCTATTTTCTATATGTAAAGAATGTGACGATCTCCTTCACATGGAGTCCAAGAGAGCATAAAAAATCTGTGTAAGTCGCATTACCCATGTATTTGAAAGGAATAAATAATGCCAATATCAGACCAGCTTATCGACCGAAGCAAGACCTCAGTTTTTATGAGGTCTTGAGATCAGCGCAGCATGAACAGATCTCTTACAGTGTGGCGAACACACTGGTTTGATTGCGGCCTTGGGTTTTAGCTTTGTATAACATCTGATCGGCGACTTCGAGCAACTGCTTTTTGTCGTCAAATAAATCAGCGCTGGCCAAACCTATGCTGACCGTTAATTGTCGTAATAACCACTCATGGTTAGCCACTACCAGCCTTAACTTTTCCAGTGTTTTATTTGCGGACGCTGTGTCTGTGCCTGGCAGGATCAGCACAAACTCTTCACCACCATAACGGGCGAAAAAGTCATAGTTCCTGCTATGGCGCTGAAACAGAGCCGCGACTTGACTCAGTGCCTCATCTCCTGCGGCATGACCATAGCTGTCGTTAAAACTCTTAAAGTGATCAATATCAATCAATGCCAGTACAAAAGATTGTCCTGTTCTTTGCCAGCGAGCAAATTCAGCTTCAAACTTGAGGTCAAAAGCTCTTCTGTTGTTCACCCCTGTCAGCGCATCCGTCATGCTGGTATTATGTAATTGTTCGCCGACTTTTTTCAGCTCCAGTATGGCGATCACTTGTCTGGACAGAGCCTGCAAAGAGCTTATCTGCCGCTGGTTCAGCTGCTTAGGAACATGATCATAGACACAAATAGTACCAATCACTGCACCTTCGGGATCAATCAGCGGCGAGCCAGCATAAAATCGGTAGCCAGGTCCTGAAATCACCATAGCATTGGTACTGAATCTGTGATCTAAAGTAGCGTCAGGGACCACCATTACCGCATCAGGTGTTTCCATTGCATACACGCAAAAGGACTCTTTAATTAATACAGAGGTACGCGAAATACCAACTTTTGCAATTAGATTCAGCTTTGTGTCATCGGTTCGCGTCACCATAGCCACTGGTGCATCACAGATATAACACGCCAGTTCAGTGATATCCCGCAGGTTCTGATCTGCTTCAGCAGGTGCTTTTAGTGTGGTTTCTGCACTAGCTGTTTGAGCTAAACTAAAGGTCATGTACTTCTCCGTTTTTCTACTGCATTTTTCAAAGATCCTGCATAGAAAAATGAATTAAATCGTTGATTTAACTCTAGCATAGATCTGTCAGACTTGAAGTTATCTCTGTAGCAATGGTATTGTTTTGTACAATATTCGCCTGCTTGATTTGAGTTTTAGCTGTATTTATAAACTTTTGGCTTTTCCGGTCGCAGGCTCTATAATTTGCTCGTTTAAATCCAACTCTTCGTCTAACGTCATCTATTTAGTGTGCATGCGGCCTCCGGAGCATTTTCCGTGGCTTATTTTACCGAAGCATCGGGATTGCTAAATAGAGCTGAACGCTGTAATGCGCTTTCGAACTGAGCTTTCCGTAACTTCGGCATTAGTTCATGTACCTTGCTTACTGGATGTTGGTTGACGCGCAGCAGCACGTCCGTCAGATAATCGTAAACGTTAATAGCAGTGTTGACCTTGCTTTGAATGACACCAACATGCTTAGCACCAAGCTCCGTTCAGCAGAATCACAGCCAGTTTTTCAGTTATCCCAAGTGTCACTCTCAGATTAAAGGCCGCCATACCGGATGTAGTGCCAACAAGAAAACTAAAACACAACTTCGCTGATCATCGCTGAGTGTTTATAAATCGTCTCCCATCACCGGTATCGATAAGCAGATAAGCCTGGTTATGCCATTAGCAGTTCTTGAAGCATTCCTGCTTTCAATGTCGTCAACGTGATCACGATTTGAGTTGAGATAACGACTCTGTTGCTGAAGACTCTCAGTTAATTGCCACTCACCAGATTCAAGAACAGCACCCGCTAACTCGGCACATACTGTTGCAAAACCATAAAGCGCTTGATTATCGCGGGTAAAACGCAGCGGCATCGTCTGGCCTTTTACAAGAAGGGACCATTCCAAAACTCTGTACTTACCTTTTAATCGGTTACTGACAAAAATAGTTATACTTGTACCGCTGGCGCCAACAACTAAAAAGCTCGTGATAGCTAGTCCTATCAGAGACCATAACTCTGGTTTCCCACTTAGTAACAGTGGATTAGGCAAATGACTCCTCAAAACGAGATCAGCACCAAGGGTCAGCGCTGTTTTATACACTGCTTGTTCTAATAATGGAGTTGCATTGACCAGTGACGCAACAGCATCACAACTATAAGGTTCTAGAACTGCCGTAGCTCTCAACCATTCTGTTTCATGGGCAATCGCCAACAAATTTGACCAAATTCGAACCAGTGCCGCTATATGAATGGAGTTTTCATCAGTCAGGACGGTTTGATTAAGCTGCTTATCCAGTTCCTGATGCCAGTATTGGTATTGGCTTGTCAAAAGTACAAACAACTCAGATTGAAGCAACTTATTATTAGTTACCGGTCTTATCCTATTTGACATCTCATTGAATAGTTGTATAAATTTTTTGTCTGCTTGTTGCTCACGCTTTAGCAGATCTTGCTGTTGTTGAAGCATCTGTAAATCGTATTCAATGGCCTGCTTAAAAAGTGTGAGTAAGGAACAGTGTTGTGATGCCCGATCTGGGCTTGAAAAGTCCAACATACACAAAGTACCGAAAGTTTTTCCGCTAGGCCAAAGCAATGGCAGGCCATAGTAATAACTAAAGCCTGCTGCAAATGTTGGGTTATTGTTTTCATATCGGGTACCGATTGCATTTTCAACTAGTAATGGCTGGTTACTGGAAATGACTTGGGAACAATAAGTGTTAAGTGCCAATGGAACAGGTTCACCGCAATAAAAAGTTGGTACTGACACACTGCCAACAGCCTGACAAATTTCGTTTTTATCTAATCGATTAATCAGCACACAAGGCACTTCCGCGACTTGAGCCATCGAGTTTACAATGCCTTGCCAGCGCTCTAGGAGCAGAGCGGTTTCTATGCTCAAATCTACTGCCATTTGTTCCCTCAGTATTTAAATAGTCCCCTTTTGCATCATTCGATCTTGTTTATCTCAGAGTATCAAACAGGAAACAAAGTGATTGATGTCAATCAGGGAATTAGCAGCATTGATGCATTAAGCGGCGCACATACACTCTAAGTAAAGTGCTTAAGTCTGATTATGGCAAGAAATTGTTACTTTGTCAGGGATAGTCAACACTTTATTAGCGAGAGACTTGCTTGGCTGACATTTAAGACAAATCGCGAGATTCCAAATCTGCCACCAACAGTCGGAACTGAGTAACTCACTTGAGCTTTAAAAAGTAAAGCATTGAAATATTTATGGTATTTATACATCCTACCTAGCTCACAGCAGAGTTTAGCATCGTGCATTAATATGACCTTACACTAAAAATACGTACTAGTTGACGTCTATCAAACTCGTTTACGAGATAGTGTAGTGGTCGACAAATTTTGGCCACATCGTTATTGCCTAATAACCGATGCTCTCTTTAAATGCGAAATGAGTAGTGCACGCATTTTTAGCCTTTTGGCAAAACGTTGATGTCTCGAAATTTTCAAGCGCTGTGCCTTGTTTATTTTCAGAAACGTCTGCTTTCAGTGAGTTCCTGATGCTCGGGCGCTCTAAATTATGGGTATAGACAATCTGATTTGCCCTATATTTGCAGTTTTTCGTGAACCCTTAATTTCACAACTCTTTTAATCTGATATCCAAAGTCTGCATCCATACATAGCCCCTACGTAAACTGTCCAATAGGTCATGTTATACGAACTATTGAACATATTATATCTATTTTACATGCTGTAAAGTCAGTCTAATCAGTAAGTGGATGAAAACTAAGGAGGCTTTATGAAACTAGATTATGTGATCGTTGCCGGAGGGTGTTTTTGGGGTCTCGAAGACCTCCTTAGAAATCAGGACGGCGTGACGTCAACGAAGGTGTGTAGTGGCACTGAAATGGCGACTGCGCAAGACGTGAAGATGAGCTGTCTGATAGCAACGGATTATCAAGCAGAACCTTCTTAAATACAATTTATTCCACGCCAATACAGCGTGCTGTCTTTCAAATCACTAGGAGAAATTTATGTCACGTTTGAACACCCCTACCACAATCGACGCCGCGCCTACTGCTACCCATACCTCACTCAAGGCTGTGGAAAAACAACTGGGCCGCGTTCCTAACATGTTCCGCGTCGTTGCCAACAGCCCTGCTGCGCTGACTGGCTTCCTGCAATTGAGCGCAGCATCAGCACAGGGCGGCTTGGGTACAGCGACTCTTGAGCGTATTGCCCTAGCCGTCGCTGAGATCAACGGCTGCGATTATTGCCTTGCTGCCCATTCCTTCCTAGGCCGTAAGGTGGCCAAGCTTGATGATGCTGAACTCACTGCCAACCGCAGCGGTGCATCAAATGACCCTAAGGCCGACGCAGCCGTGCGTTTTGCTGCCGCCGTAGTCCGCCAGCGCGGGCAAGTCAGCAATGACCAGGTCCAAGCGGTGCTGAACGCTGGCTACAGTGATGCACATGTAGTGGATATTCTGTTGGCTGTTGCCCTGAACACTTTCACTAACTACGTTAACGAAGTGACACAGACCGAGGTCGACTTCCCGGCCGTTCAACCACTAGGCATTGATGTCTAATCCATTGGTGCTCAACTACAGCAATTACCTAAGTTAGGTTCGACTCGAGTAAACATATAGTTTTTCTCAAGAGTCATATCATTTTAGTGGGCTACATAGAGTGAGTCCACATGGCTAAAAATAATTGGAGATATAAGATGACTATTCCCGAAATTGAAAATGGTGTCCAGACTACCAATACCCTTAGTAATAATCTCGGTGCAAAAATCACTAAGTTTGGTATAGGTGGCATCTACGTTGCCATGACGATAATATATTTGTGGTTTGGTGGCATGAAATTCACTAGCTACGAAGCAAACGGTATACATGGTTTTGTTAGTAATAGCCCTCTGCTTTCGTGGATGTATAGCTTCCTCAGCATTCAAGGATTCTCAAATTTTCTGGGTGTGCTTGAAATTTCAGTTGGCCTGTTAATCGCTGCACGAGTTTTCTCCCCTAAGCTCGCAATCTTGGGCGGTGTACTTTCAACCGGACTCTTTTTTACGACATTGTCGTTCATGCTGACTACACCCGGTGTTTTTGAGGCATCTCTTGGGTTTCCTGCGATCTCTGTGGTTCCTGGCCAGTTTTTGCTAAAAGATTTAGGCTTGTTTGTCGTGTCTATATTTATCGTAGGTACATCACTTACAGCACTGGAGCACAAAAACAAATAAGCCTCACCCGAAACAACTATAAGTTAGATGGCTCCTAAACACATTAGAGAGCCTTTATTTTTATCTTTTAAGTGCTTCAAGTACGTGCCTTACTAGAGGCTGTTGATCTTTGAGTGAAAAATGAACGGCATAGCAACAAGGTATAATGGTTTCGCCAAAAATCAAAAATACCACCGAGAACGGACGTTGCTATGCCAAGGACAATGCTAACAGATAACGCCTAGGAAGCCCTAAAGCAAATACTTAAAGAGACAGGGCGTGTTTACAATAAATATGAACACCGAAATACACTGGAAGGCATACTTTATCGTATGCGCACAGGCATTCAGTGGCGAGATTTGCCTGAAAGTTCTACTGGGGATAAATGAAAATCCTCTATCTTTTTAATATCCTTAGGAGCAAACCAATATCTTATTGCGGTATTACAGGTTCGCGTACCTTCCGCTACTGGGCATTTTTCCCATACGTTAATTTTCTTTTTTTTATTATTTTCTTTTTCCACCTTTTTGATTGAATCTAAATCAGTAACTACCAAAGTCTTAAGTTCAAGAAAGTCGAGGAGTGGATAAAAAAGATGAGCATGAGCTCCTCCAGCTTCAATACAAGTTACATACTGGCTTGCTAATTTTTGATGTTCTGGTAAGGATTTATCAACTAATTCTCTGAGGCGAGGCATTAATAACCGTTCAGTTGTCCCCTCAACCATAATCACTTTATCTGCAAAATAAAGATCACACTTAGTCAGAGTCATGTATTTATGCAAGAACTCTTTATCAGTAACAGATATTGTTTGCATACCCTTTTTAAAATCTTTAACTTTAGTATTTCTAATACTTTTCACTGCATCTTTTTGGTTATAGAAATATCTTACTGCATCAAAACATGCCGCATTAGCAACATGAGAAGAATGTGTAGTAATAATAAACTGAACATTCCAAACGTCTTCTGCTGGATAGGCACTCGAAAGCTTTTGAATAGCAACATTTAATTGATTAATAAAAACTTCCTGCATCTGTGGATGCAAATGAGCTTCAGGTTCTTCAATGAATATCAAATGGGCTGAAGGGCGAGTAATTTGAGATCGGTAAATTTTGTGATAGCTTTCAAGTTGTAGCAGCATATAGATTAAATTTCGCGTACCAAGACCATTATATCCCTCAGGTAAATGCACACCATCTGTACCACTATAAACAACTTTTGTATGCCCAGACAAAAGTGCCTCTACATTTAATGAAGTTTCAGGCCTTAATTCAGTATCATTAAGACTTGGAAAACCCATCACCCCCATAACAGGTAATAACTTTTTGAGCATTTTGTCAAAATCACTTTGAACATTAAGCTCAATATCTTCAACAGATTTCTTTAATTTCGCAGCTAACTCTTGATCAGATTCTGTAGCCGTTGGTGCAGCAGCTGTTTTAAACAATTCACTAAGTAATTTTCCGATAACATCAGCCTCACCAAGCTTTGTCTTATCAAGAGTTCTTTGTGCTTGAACAAAGTTACATTGTAATAATGCTGCGAATGCTGAAGTATCCTCGAAATTTCTCTTATTAGACTTATCCGTCGGATCTATTGCACTAACATGCACTTCGTAAATTTTTGATAAGTTATTACGTAAACACTTAAAAAAATGTATTTGAGGTTCCATACCTACTGGTGGTTGAGGTATATCAAACAACAAATGCATTTTTGCTAAGACAGGCCTATATTCAATACAAGCAATCGCTGTTGTAGAGTCCATATCTAAATCAATGATAAATGGTGAAAGAGGCCCTAAAGTCGGGGCATCACTATCGTATCGAAATGTCAAAGAAAGAGTGATTATAGGCAGTGTATTATATATCTGCTCTGGACTTGCCCCCTCTTCTTTCAATTTTCTTGCATTTAAAAACTTCTCACGAGACAAACTAGAAAAATCTTCCAACCTAAAACGGGCTCCTGACTCACCACAAAAACAATCAAATATGCTAGTAAAAGATGTTTTTCCGCTATTATTTCGCCCTACAATCACAGTTGAATTCTTTTCTAATACAATCTCAATATCTTCAAGAAGTCTATACCCCTCAACTCTAACTTTTTCGATACGCATTGTTCCCCCCAAAATACATTGGTTATTGTAACTTTATCTATTTTTTCAAAGGTTTCGCCCAAGAAGAGCATGTAAATTATTTTGTGTACATTACGTTCTTTATAAATGATTTTTTAGCTAGTCGTCCACGCATTCGACAACTGCTCAGCTTGCTTCATCACAAGCTCAATCGCTTCAGCCGCTTTATCAGGCGGGTATTTCCATCGCTGCAAAGTACGACGTACTAATATTTTCAGCTGAGCACGCACACTATCCCTAACCTGCCAATCCACTGTCGTTGACTTCCTAAGCTTCTCTGTAATCTCTCGTGCGATCTGTTTCAGCGTATCGTCTCCAAGCTCTCTGACAGCACTTTCATTGTTTGCCAAAGCATCATAGAAAGCGATTTCATCAGGATTCAAACCAAGTGCAGCTTCACGCTGCATCTCTGCCTGAAATTCTTTTGCCATTTGAATGAGTTCTTCAATGACCTGAGAAGTTTCAATCGCTCGGTTATTGTATTTCCTCAAGGTTTCCTGCAAACGGTCAGAGAAGCGTTTTTCCTGTACCACATTGTTTCGCGTCTTTGCCTTAATGCCATCATTGAGTAACTTTTCCAGAAGTTCAACTGCCAAGTTACGGTATGGCATCTGCCGTACATCTTCCAAGAACTCATCTGAAAGCAAGCCAATATTAGGTTTATCCAAACCACACATTGCAAAGACATCTGTTACGCCATCAGCAATGACAGCATTGTCCAGAATCTGTTTTAGCGTACTGTCCTTTTCCGCTTGCGACAGTTTACGATCTACAGAGGTATGCTTGCTAATGACCGCTTTAATGGCTGAGTAAAAGGCAATTTCTTTGTGCAGGTTCTTCGCTTCATCCAAGGTGCTGCATAAAGAGAAGGCTTTATTGATTGCCAGAACTAAATCAAGAAAACGCTTTTTACCATCCTTTAAGCTCAGCACATAGTTAGCTGCGGGGATAATCAGTCGGTGTGCCTGAGTTTCATAAGCACCCAAATCCATACCTGCCTGCTCGTTGGTTTTGGTGAACATTCCTCGTATTGCATCCATCTTTTCAGCAAGCACTGCATAGGCTTCTTCTGCACGTAAAGTCGGCTCACCTTTCCCTTTGGCATCGGTATAGGTTTTTAAGGCCAGCTTCAATTCATTAGCAATGCCGATATAGTCAACAACTAGTCCACCCTGCTTATCTTTAAAGACACGGTTCACACGTGCAATTGCCTGCATGAGGCTATGCCCCTTCATCGGTTTGTCGATATACATGGTGTGCGTACACGGTGCATCAAAACCTGTAAGCCACATATCGCGTACAATCACCAGTTGTAAAGGATCGTTTACGTCCTTAAAGCGTTTCTCAAGGCGTTTTTTAGTTTGCTTATTGTAGATATGCGGCTGCAATAATGGTTTATCTGAAGCTGAACCCGTCATCACAATTTTGATTTTGCCTTTTTCAGGATCAGGGTCATGCCAATCTGGACGTAAGGCAATAATCTCATTGTAAAGGTGGACACAGATCTCGCGGCTCATGGTCACAATCATGCCTTTACCCGCCGTGGCTTCTGTACGGGCTTCAAAGTGTGCGACTAAATCCGCAGCAATCTGTTTCAGCCGTGGTGTGGCACCCACCAGCTTTTCTAGTCGGCTCCATTCGCTCTTAGTCTTTTCTCTGTTACCAACATCTTCTTCATCTTCTACAACCTCATCGACTTGTTCAGATAGCTCTTCGATTTCAGCCTGATTAATATCTAGCTTTGCCAAACGTGATTCGTAATAGATGGGTACAGTTGCACCATCATCAACGGCATCCTGAATGTCATAGATGGAAACATAATCACCAAAGACAGCTCGAGTGTCTTTATCTTCACTTGAGATCGGAGTTCCAGTAAAGCCAATAAAAGCCGCATTCCTCAAGGCATCACGCATGTGCTTGGCATAACCGAACTTGTACGTGCCATCGTTACCTAGTTTTGCTTTCAAACCATATTGGCTACGATGTGCTTCATCTGACATGACCACAATATTGTGGCGTCCATTCAATAATGGATGCTCACTCTCACCATCTAATAATGCAAACTTTTGTACCGTGGTAAAAATGATCCCGCCAGACTCACGCTCAGCTAAAAGCTGTCTCAGCTCATCGCGGTTATTGGCTTGTACTGGGGTTTGCTTTAATAATTCTTGGGCATTGCTAAAGGTTTCAAAGAGCTGTCCATCCAAGTCATTACGGTCAGTCACGATCAACAAAGTTGGGTTGTGCATGGCAGGCTGCTGTAATAGTTTACCTGCATAACAACACATGGAAATACTTTTACCCGAGCCTTGGGTATGCCAAACAACGCCTGCTTTCTTATCCCCATTCGGATTGGCTGCTGCAATGGTCGCTTGTACCGCTTCCCTAACCGCATGGAACTGATGGTAGCCTGCAATTTTCTTAATGGTCTTTTCGCCATCTGTTTCAAATAACACAAAGAATCGGATGTAATCTAAAAACAATTCTCGATCAAAGAAGCCACGAACAACTGTTTCTAGCTCCCACTCTAAAGCAGGTTTGTCATCTTCATTCTTAATCGTACGCCACGGCAAAAAGCGTTCCTGATTCGCTGTCAGTGAACCAATACGAGCTGTTACGCCATCACTTACAACTAAAGCTTCATTAAAGATAAATAGATCAGAGACTTCTTCTTTGTATGTCTGCAATTGGTTAAAAGCATCCCAAATATCCGTATTTTCATCAGTTGGGCTTTTCAGCTCAAGGACTGCAAATGGAATACCATTAATAAAACAGATGATGTCAGGACGTCGAGGTTGTTTAGCACCTAGAACAGTAAATTGATTAATCGCCACAAATCGGTTTTGATGCACATGGTTGAAATCCACCAAGAAGGCATGGTCATGTACCCAATCGTCCTGTTTCTTATAGGTGACAGGCACACCCTCCAACAACATACGATGGAAGGCACGGTTATTGGTGACTAGATCCAGACTTTCAGGTTTACTCAATTTCAATAACACTTGCTCAAAACAACCAGCAGGCAAATGTGGATTCAAACGTTCAAAAGCTGCCTTTAAATCAGCTTCCAATAAGATCTGTTTATAGTCTTTGCGTAAAGGATTACTGCTATCAAGTGCAATATCAATACCATGAACGACTTCCCAACCATTTTCGGTGAACCAATCAAGGCAAAGGTTTTCTAGTTGTGTTTCGTTCATGATTCCCCCCAATTAATATTAATTAAAAATTTCTATAATGTTAGATATGTCTAATGACTAATTATTAGCAACACCTTTATCCAGACTATCTTTTGCTACACTTGAATAATAAGATTTAGTCAACTCTGAAGT
Source organism: Acinetobacter sp. NBRC 110496 (assembly GCF_000876115.1). Lineage (NCBI taxonomy): Bacteria > Pseudomonadati > Pseudomonadota > Gammaproteobacteria > Moraxellales > Moraxellaceae > Acinetobacter > Acinetobacter sp. NBRC 110496. Next base: position 14,213 of record NZ_BBTF01000011.1, on the reverse strand, counting down.
AAGGAAATTATCCATAAGCAATTGAATAAATAAATCTTTGGAAACTTTAGTATCTAATATGATCTTATCAGCGGCTTCATTAAAGCGAATTTTTCCTGTTAGAGTAGGAAAGTTTTGGCAAAATTGAATAATTTCATTATTAGGAATTCCTGATTTCAATACAGGAGAGGATTTTGCAATTTTTGTAAATCTTCTTGCATATTTTATATCATCAAGTAATTCTAATAGAACTTCCTGATTCTGAACTAACTGAATTTTTTCAACTGCTGCAACTCCTAAGGCAGCTTCTTTTTTAATTACATCATGAAATCCAAAACTCTTTTCTATAGTTTGCAAGTCCACAACCAATAAAGCACCATCCACTTGAAACATTTGAAACCCTGAGCTTATACGTAAGAACTCATCATCTATCTTTTCAAGTCGTGATTTCGATTTTTTAAGAAATAAACCTGAACGTTTAAATATATTAACCTGTGCTAAAGTTTTATACAGAACAATTTGTTTTTCATCATTACCTAACTCTATCAACAAAGCTTTTATTGAGGAAAGATCATGCTGATTCAAATTTAATTTAGGCAAATCATCAGTCGATATTACAGTATTTATTGTGGCCAACTCACTTGGAATTTCAAGATCATAAATATAAAGAGCATTTAATCTCTCATCTGAACTAGAAAGATTTAATACTGTTAGATCATCATTATCAAATACACATTCTTTTATACTTTGAACGAATATTTTTTTTAATCCATTTAACGCTTCTGATTCAATATCTATTTTAACTGGATCACTATCACCTCTATTTTTCAAAATAGCGTAAACTGAAACACCTACATCATCATAATTATCAATAAAGTAATTAACTGATTTTTTAAGATTATCAAGATTCATCTCTCAAGCCTTTTACAAAATAAATTCTATCATCTAGTTTTATGTATGAAACTTTAGCCCCCACTTTCATTTTTGTTCTACTTATCAAAATTATTCCATCTCTTGCTCCAGTTTTAAAACCACCATTTGCTCGGTATATACGAAACCCCAAAAGTGCTAATGATGGGTTAGCATAAAAGAGATCCGTTTTAACATATATGGCACCCATAACCACCAATAAAAGTACGAGTACGACAATTTGTCTTCCTTCACTAAAATCAAAACTAATTAAAGGAACTACATATGTTGCCAAAAATGTTAAATGCTCATAATTAGCATCATCAATTTTTTTTATCTCAAAAGGAATTTCTGTTGTTCCTTTCAAATCAAAATCAAATTTCTTGTATGCATAAAAACAATAAAGCAATGCCAAGAATGAAATTATGGTCAAAATATTTTTTAATATTAACTCACACCATGATTCGAAATCTTTTATAAAAAAATACTCACCTGGAAACTGAATCGACATAATAATAAAAAATAAAAATAACAATCCTAAAGATAGAATGTATAAATCAACTTTCCTACGTGTATTTGTTCTTGCCATGACTTATCCTAGCCTTTTAACAAAGCAGCATCTAACTCACCCGACAATAATTTGGGTAATAAGGTATCCCTTAAAGCTATTAAGCTATTATTTTCATATAAATTATTTTTTATATGCCCCATAATTTTTTCAACTTTAGACTCAAACAAGTCCATCATTTCTATGCTTGGTTTAATAGAAGTAACAGTATCAAATGTTGATTGAGTAATGGTATCAAATACAGCACCATGAGTATTTTTCTTTAAAACCTCTACTGCATTTTTTATCAAATAGTAGGTCATAAATTGCCTTACACCATTTATTCCTTGAACACCATAACAAGATTGGTTCATAGCCATTTCATAACCAACCAATGCTATTTTTCCTACAGTGCCTCTAGCAGTTATAATTGTAGTTCCTACAGGGAGTAATTTCGTTGAACTTTTATTTAAACCAAGTTCTGAAATTTTTTCTTGTGTAGTAATAACAAAAACTTCACCTTCATTTGGAACATCTTTTACAGAGAACCAGAAAATATCACCATTCCAATAATTTGGCTCAGATCTTTTAGGCGTTCCCCCACCAATTAGTGTGATCATTTTTGATAGCGAATATTTATCCCACCCCTTCGGCACTTCCCCTAGCTCAGTCTCTACTAATTCATCAGGAAACAGCGCAGCACTCGCTTGTAACTCAGCAAAGTCATCTTTAGACATTTGCTTCAGCTCTTCTTGGCTTTTACCGCTAATAACACACATAGCAGCAAGTTCAGTGTCTTTGCCTTCCCGCTTAGCTGTTATTTTGGCACGCACAGGGTCAAAGTCGATAAACCAGCTTTTAAAAATGGCTTGAGCAATGGATTCTAAGGTTTGGTTAATTTGGTTGTTGAGGTGGATTTTGTCATCTAAGTCGGAAAGAATTTTTCCAATACATTTTTGCTCTACAATTGGAGGAATAGGTAAAATAATTTTTCTAAGCTCTGACTGCTTAATTCCCTTAACAGTTGAACCAGTCGCTCTTGCTTCTAATTGATTTTGTACAAAATCAGATTGCATTAAAAATAATAAAAAATCGTTCTCTAAGAAATCAACTTTGCCTCGTAAAGTAACTATTCTCTGTGCTAAAGCAACATTTGCATTCTTAATTTGTGCAACTTCACCTAATGGTGCTTCTGTCGTTACAACAATATCACTTATTTGAGGAATGCCTCTGACCATCCAGCTTTCATAATCCTCATCAGCAATAAATTCATCCATTGGCAATATTCGACCAGATTTGACAACCTTAGCTGTAATCAAGGGAATGCCCTTATCCACTTTTTTGGGCGTCTTTCCCCTGTAATCGATTAAGGCATCTAAAGCATCTTCTAAAACTACTTGCTTCCAATTTTTAGGAAAATCAATGCTCACACACCACCCCCAAATTCTTTCTTAATCACCCAATAACCACGTGTTCCACCTACACGCTCAAGCCAGCCTGCATCTTTTAAGTTATTCAAATGCTTTTTCACTGCTGACTCATTAATAGCAAGTTGCTCCGCCATAGCACGATAGGAAATTTTCGGGTTCTGCTGAATTAAATCTAAAATCTCTTTTTGCCGATCTGTCAGCATATCTTCTTGGATTGAGCCACCTATTGAGCCACCTATTGAGCCACCTATTGAGCCACCTAATTGCTCAATCGAAGGACGGTAAAATTCCCAATCGACAAAATCACCTTGTGCTTTCAATTGAGGTTCGGCATTACCTGCCTCCAAACATAGATCTTTAATACGGGCAATCCCACTGCCCCACTGCTCGATATAACCCAATTCTTTAAACACACGAGCCAAAACACGGTTACGGATCTCAGAACGACCTTGAGCCAAATCTTCTTCAGTCAGACCATTGGGCAAGCCACCCGGGGATACAATATTCAGGATGTCATCATAAATGCCAACCTTAATATCACGCCCTGCATTGCTATAGTCACGGTGCAGCACTGCATTCACCAAGGCTTCACGAATAGCAGGAATGGGGATTTCATAACTTTCTGTACGTTGTAACCCTAAAATTTCTGCCCGTAGATGCAGATGATTCTTGATGAATTGCTCTGTTTGCTTCAACTGGCTAAACAAGTCTCCACGGTATTCTTTTTTATCTAAAAATACGGTCATGGTGGTGCCTTTAAAGCGGCTGCATTTGATTTCAACCTGCTCATAAAGCCCCAACAAAATGAGTAACCCATGACTAGGATAATCCTGTCCATTCTGCTGAATGATCAATTTAAGATTCCGCATCTTTTGCAAAGACAGCTCTTTACCCACCTCAGCAAAGGCTTGCTTTAAAGGCTGTAAATCTATGTCGTCTAAACTGTATTGCGGATTCGGCTGCTCATCAAAAGTCTGGTTCAGACGCTGCAATTCGAGTTGCTGGATATACTCAGGCGATGCTACACGATTACTTGCACCCAAACGGATATAGGTTCCCTGTGCCTTGCCTTGTGGTTTGAGATAATAAGGCAATAACGAACCACGGCTGACTTCAATCACCAGCAACTCTATGCCTTGGATATTCTCGATATAGATATACGGCAGAATGTTTGGCATACACAATTCATTGATCATTGAGGTGATCTGATCTTGCAGCTCAAAAATATCATCTTGAATACCTACGAGTTGGCGATCATCACTTACACCCACTACCAATTTACCACCACTGGTATTGGCAAAAGCAATCAGGGTCTTTGCCACCTGTTGCCCTTTCGGTAACTGCTCTTTAAATTCAAGGGTTTGACTTTCACCCTTCTGAATTTCCAGCAATAAAGGATGATCAGAACTCATAGCCCAAGCCCTTTAGGTTCTTTTTAATCTCACTTTCCAAGACCGCACTTTCAGCAAATTGTTCTTTGAGCTGAGCGGTCAAACGCAGCATTTTCTCAGCGAATGGCTCGCCATCATCTTCCTGCTCGACTGCACCCACATAACGCCCTGGAGTCAATACATAGTCGTGCTTCTGAATATCTTTTAACTCAGCAGAGAAGCAGAAACCTTTCTCATCTTGATACTTTTCACCCTCAAAATTATCTCCCTGTTGCCATGCGTGCAGGGTCTGGGTGATTTTGGCAATATCAGCATCGGTAAAGTCACGCAGTACGCGATCTCTCATATAGCCCAAATTACGGGCATCGATGAACAGCGTCTTACCTTCACGGTTAGCTTTCTTTTTATCTAAAGACAATCCGTTCTTTTTGTCCTTGGTTAGAAACCAGATACAGGCTGGAATTTGCGTGTTGGTGAACAATTGTCCTGGTAATGCAACAATGCATTCCACCAGATCGGCTTCGATCAGGTTTTTACGGATCTCACCTTCATTGTTGGTATTGGAACTCATCGAACCATTGGCAAGTAATAATGCCATACTGCCCGTAGGTGATAGATGGTGCAGCATGTGCTGCATCCAAGCAAAGTTGGCATTACCTTGTGGCGGTGTACCGTATTTCCAGCGTACATCACTTTCTAGCGAAGCATGCCACCAATCTTTGATATTAAAAGGTGGGTTAGCCATAACAAAGTCAGCACGTAAGTCTGGATGCTGATCCTCTAAAAAGCTGTCTGCATTTTTCTTACCGAAATTAAAATCAATCCCGCGAATCGCCATGTTCATGGCGGCCAGTTTCCATGTGGTCGGGTTACTTTCCTGACCATAAATGGAAATATGCTTTTTCTGCTCTGAGGCTTTGTAATGCTTTTCCTGCGCATGTTGTTCAATGAACTTTTCACTAGAAACAAAGAATCCGCCTGACCCCATTGCAGGGTCGTACACGCGACCTTTATAAGGTTGTAGCATTTCAACAATTAAGGTGACAATGCTTTTAGGCGTATAATACTGTCCACCCTGCTTGCCTTCAGCCAAGGCAAACTGTCCTAAAAAATATTCATAAACATGCCCGAGAATATCTTTACTGTGCAGACTGAGTTTTTCGCCATTATATTCAGGCTTGGTAAAACTGGTGTCAGAGAAGGTGTTGATCAGATCAAGCAGCTTGTCATTGTCCAGCTGATACTGTCCAATACGATTCAGAATACCCTTAAGCTTTGGATTGGCTTTTTCAATTTCATCAAAGGCATTGTCAATCAGCCAGGATACAGAGCGTAGTTTGACATCTTGCCCTTGTTCATCCTGCCAAATGATAGAGCCAATCGCTTGTGCTGCTGCATTACGGATACTTAACCAACGTGCTGCTTTTGGCACCCAAAATACGTTTTTTTCTTGGTAGTAATCCAATATTTCTAGTTCTTCAGCAATAGCCTGCTGGTATTCTTCATCGCTGTCGTACTGATCACGCGGCATGTAATAGATGTTGTGATCACCTTCCTGAGCAAATAAATCCTTGAGTTCAGACTGACGCTCATCGAAAGCATCCGAGACGTACTTTAAGAAAATCAGCCCGAGAACAATATGCTTATAGTTAGCAGCATCCAGACTACTGCGTAATTTATCGGCGGCTTTCCAAAGCTTGTCATCTAAGTCATTTAGAAACTTTTGTTCCAATGAATGCATTTTATTTCCTCAATCCAAGATCAACCGCTTTGGTTTTATACTTAATGTTAAACAATGTTGCTAAGTTAGCATATCTACGACCTATTAAAAGTCATGCACTTAACAAAAAAATAGAGATTAATGAAGTCTTGTCATTTTAACGAGATAACCATAGCGAATATAGTCCTTTAACAACTGCTACGTCTTATAATGTCGTAAAAAAAAAGAGCAACCTAGAAAGTTGCTCTTTTCCAACCAATCGATTAATTGACGGGTCTGACTGATCGCTGCAACCCTTGCTGAATATCCTGCACAAACCCTTCAGGCGAAGCTTGTTGCTCCACCGTACGGTTTTGTTCTTGTTCAGGGTAGTATTCCTCCAGCACATCTAACCCTTCCTCTATATCCGTTTCAAACCGTGCATTGGCAAAACCCTTCCTTGCGGTAAAGTCTAAAGCTTCCTGATCAAACCCCGCTTGCTTGCTCTGTTCATCAATTTGCTTCGCCTGAATAATCGCCTCATTCAAGCTAATCCCTTCTCTTAAAGTCAGATCCACGTAATAGACTGGCTGACGATAGCTCTGTGTCGTACTCTTACCACGCAATATCAACTGCAATGGGAGGCAAGATAACAAACCATTAGACGCTGCATGGTAATAACTCAGTCGCGCAGCCAAAGTCCGAATACTGTTAAAGCCTGCGGTTCTAAAGATAAAGGTGCCAAATTCATCAGAATCATCCAAATTCACATGCAGGCGACCGTAGGGCTTGCAGTTCCCTCCTTGAGCCAATGGGCATAAATCAGGGGATGGACAGGGATGTTGCTCTACGCCTTGACTGGTTAAACGCTGGCATGTTTCACCGTTACCGACACAGACTGGCCGTCCAGTCTGACGGTCAAATAGGCTGTATTCTGCACGTAGGTTTAAGTCAGGATCATTGAAGATCATTCTGACCGGGATTAAGCGTAACTTTTGATTGAGAATATTCGCTCGAAGCTGATCATCCAGTGGATGTTTTATCCAACCACTCTCTTTGCTTTGGATTTGGCTGGTAATGGTGAATTGGTCATCCTTTTCAGGGATGCGTTTCCCATTCTTTTCGACAACCTTGCCGATACTGATCCGCCCAAGAATTGGCGGTGTAATGGCTAGACCTTTAATCATGTTGAAATTCCTCTGTAGTTGATATGTTTAGATGTGTTGCACTGTTTGCTTAAATTAAAATCGGCATAAAAAAATCCCATGCAGGGCTGCACGGGATTTCAGATTGCTTCTTGCTGAGTGATTAACTCTAAACTTTGAGCTAATCGTGATAAATGTTGAAACGACGGCTGCCTGCTTTCTGCAATGGGTATTGTTGGATGAGTTCAGGTTGGTGCTGAAGTAAGGACTTGGTATCCAGACTGATACTGTCCTTGCTCTTCTTCCATGTCACCGAACCTTGCTGAAATACAGCACGTTCATGTTCCTGCATCAGTGCCTGAACTCGGTGTTTGAGTAGATCAAACTGGCTTTGGTGCTGTTCAAGCTGCTGTTTCTCCTGTATCAGCTGATCAAACAGTTCATTAGCAAGTTTCACCTCCGTTAGATCAACACAGCTCAGTGGGGTATGTTCAGGATAGAGCTGTTGTAAAGCTTTGGCTGCCGATTCACTGGCATCAACAGCAGGCGGAACGTCATTTTCAACACATTCCCAAAATAATCGTTCTGCCTGAATGATTTGTTCAATCAGGGCTTCGTTACGACTGACTTTGTAGATTTTGGTTTCCTGTCCACACAGCAAGACACAAATATGTGCCGCTTGTTTACCTGTCACCGCCAGTTGGTGTTGTACCTGACACAACACGTATAACGGCACACCATCTCGCCACAGTTTAGCGCCATATTCTCCTGCGGTTTTGCATTCCAGTATTTGCACGTCTTCATTGCCCACCACGGCATAATCCAAGTTCGCCAACATAAAGGCTTTATCAGGATCAGGATGCTGTAACACCGCATTGACCCGACGGACTTTATTATTGGTGTGCATGCTGTAGTATTCTGCGACCAAGGGTTCTAACTGTTTACCCCAATATAAAGGTGCATGCCCTGAGCTTTCATCTTCGATGTTTTGCTGTACCCGTCCTGTTTTAATCATCCACAGTTCTAGCATCGACATATAGGGATTCAAGCCACAGGCAGCTGCGGCATCACTGCTGCCTATTCCCTGTTTACGCACTTCCAGCCATGCCTGATAGTCCAATTGTTTGGTGTTGATCAGACGTTTGGCATTTAAACTACGTTTTGAACCTGATTGACTTTGTTTAAGCTTGTCATTGGCTACAGTTGGTAAATACTGAGATTGAGACGTTACTGTTGGGTTTATAATCTGATTCATGGGTTTATCCTTCTATCATTGATTTTAAAACGGCATAAAAAAAGCCACATCCGAAGATGTGGCAAAGAGGGATCGTTAATCAGGAGGACACATGATCGTGCTGATCAGATGCTCTAATGATAAAGTCTAAAGATTAAATCAAGCTTAAGCGGCTAAATGTAAAGCCTGCTCCAATCCCCGTTGTTTCAATGCTGCCCCTGCACCAAACCAAGCAGAGTCAAGGCGATGATCGGTACTCATCGCACGACGTTCATGGTCGACAAATTCTGTGATCGCGCAAAGCAATCCATAAGCGGTGTCTTTGGCTGAAGATAAGTCTGCTCCACGTCCCTGCCCATTAAACATATTCATGACTTTGGTCATGGCACGTCCATTCGGTTCAGTTTTATTGGGTTGTGGATTGGCTTGAGACGCGACATTACGGTAGTACTGAATAATGTTATCCTCCTGTTCCATCGCACTTAGGCTATTGTTGTTAAATACCGCATCAAAATAAGCCGCTGCTTCTTTCTGGGTGACTTTACGTTGGGTGAGTTGTTTCATTTCATACATGTGGTCATACCATGTTTTCACTGAAATACCGAGTTGATCTTTGACTTTGTCGGCATCGAATTTGGTACTGTGCGGTACTTTGACCACGCCTGCATTGGAACTCTGTCCACGTAAGGCAATGGCCAAAGTGTTGTTACACACCACACGGATATTGGTGAATTGTGCGGTGGTGGCTAAAGTACCATCACATGCGGTTGCTAGCAGAATATAGCCATTGCTGACATCACCACCTTTCAATTCTGCAGTTTGTCCTGTACGTGCCAAAGCCCAGAACTTTTTCCCACCTTTTAGGACACCTGCGGTTTCCAGTTCAAAGCCTGATTGCTCAGTCAGATCACGGTAGAACTCCAGAATTTCCATCGGTTGGACTTCTTGATAACGCTGACTCACCACCGATAAAGGAGCATACGTATCTGAACGGTACAGTACCCGTTGTTCTTCATACGGCATAATGATGCTTTGTCCACGATCATTTTTAGCCATGTAGCTGACATTGGATGATTCAATACGCCAATCCATACCTGCTTGCTTGGCCCAGACTTCAATCGGTTGGTTTGGGCTAAGTTGATTGCCTAGACCATGCCAAGGGGTTTGTCCGACATACGCCATTTGTTCAATTTGATGTGCCATTTTGATTATTCCTAAAAAGAATGTGTAATGTGATGTTTTAAAGAATCGATTTATTCAACGATGTACCAGTGCAATGGCTGAGAAGTGATTACCTCGCCCATGCAAACTGTTGTTGGCAATCCAAGCAGACATACTGCTCGGCATTGCTGTAATATTTTTCATAGCAGTACTGACTGACAATAACCAATACACCACCCACCACAACACCGATGGCTGCGCCTGTAAAAGGCGGGAATCCTGCCTTTTTGGCAAGCTGCATGCCGAACAGCGCCATCTGTGTTGGTGAGATACAACGTTGTAGTTGCTCAAAATAATTGGCATGCGCATTGCCTGAATCGGTTTGTCTGACCTGGGTAGACTGACAGTAGGGACATCGAATAAAAGACATGGGTATTCCTTGCGAAATGAATTCAGTGCGAAGAGCGAATTGAGGACATAAAAAAAACCGTGCCCATTGAGGACACGGTTTGATTTGGTGTTTCATCTAAATTTAAATGCTGTGTTTTAACATTTAGAATGCAAGACGGTTATTGAAAGCTATAGCTTGCAGTGCCTTTATCTGTTTCGACATCAACCTGCACCACATTACTGTAGCTACAGTCTGTTAATTTTAGTCTTAAACGTTGCCCCATCTTAAAATGCTGCGGATATTCCAATGATCGACGATAGCCTTCATAACGACATTGTCCATGATTGACAGAAACATGGCTGACATCGATAGGCTCTGCAATATTGGAACGGATGGTCAATACCGTAGCGGATTGATTTTGGGCATACCAGTTACTGGTATCAATTACATCGAGTTCTACCGTAAATATATTTGGATCAAGGCCAGAGTTACAGCCAGTCAACAACATTCCTGTCGTTATAGTCACTGCGAGTAGGATCGGTTTAAAAAATTGCTTCATAAATTCATCCTCAGCAGTAGTTATAGCTCACGCCATAATCGCCTGTATTTAAATCAATGCTGGCCAGATGGATTTCACAGTCTGTGCCGTTATCAAATTTATAGACGTAGTAGCGATTACCCGCTTGCTCCGACTCCAGTGCGCCATGTTCTTGCAAGCTAAAGTCTTGCACTGATTTGCCTGTATCTTTTGCGGCTTTGGCGAAGATATAGCCTTGATACTTGTCTATATTGTCCCGCTCAAATTCAGGCAGTTCATCATAAGGCAGCATCGACAGTAAGGTATCCACCGCCTTAAGGTTTTGATCAAACTCAAAACTCAGCAATTCAGGTTCATGGTCTGCTGGACTCAGACTTTTGCTTCCCGTGGTCAATTCTTTGACATCAATCCCATCCACTTCCGCTGCGGGAATCTCGGTTGATGCGGCAGAAGTGGCGGATTCTAAAGGCTGTGCAGAGCTGGTCTCAGAAGTACTGGCTGGAACCATTTTTTCAGTTACATGTTTGGGGCTAAAGAAATAGATGCCTGCGATGCTGATCAGGGACAGGGCTAAGATTGCCGCCAAGCCCAATATGGTTTTTTGGTTCATCTTAAATGCTCCCCATTTTTAGTTGGGTACAGTGACTTGACCATTCTGCGCATTAAAGTGAACAAAGCGTGGACAACCACCTTGAAAGTTCACCGTGAAATTACGCCAACCACGGTTGCCAGGATTAGTTTTATAAAGACATTGATAAACCCCACCACCTGTATGACGTGCTTGAACAAGGTAGGATTCACTGGCTTGTGCAAACCAGCCTGCCTGCACCAATGATGCGCCTGCAAGTAGTGATGAAATCAGGGTCGTTTTTAGGAAGGTTTTAAACATCATCATTTTCTCTTTTTTATAGGCATCACTGGTCTTGGTCTTAATCAGACGCAGTGCTCCCCATGCATGAATGTTGGATTGAATATCTATGTTTTTTTGAAGTGTTATAGACGATAAAGCACACGGATCTATGACCCTCAAAACAGCATGAGAGATTCATCTTCATATCGGTAATATGTACTTGAAAAAGTTTTATTCTTAGAAAGTTATCGACACAGCTATGCATTGACTGCACAGCATCAGGTCTAATCGCCAATCGGCACAAACATGAAAAAAGAGAAATATAAAAGACGGTATTGATGTAAGCGCATGGCGTACTCCTTTGTTTTAAAAGAATCCTGCCAAATCACTGCTAATATGATGGTGGCAGAACGAAGGAGGGTTAGCAGACTGGTAACAAAGAAACCAGCACGCGCAAGCGCGTCCCCCCTCCGCCCTACCGCAAAGAAAGGGGGACGAACGGGTCCACAACATGCAAAATGAGATTTCACATATTGTCTTTGTTAATGGGTCTGCTAAAACCCGCTGACGATGTAGGTCAGCAGGCTAAGGATAATCTGCACGCTGTAGAGCGTCAAGCAAGTGCAGGACTCTGATATAAATTTTCAGCGCCGTACAGGTGCTCCATCAAACCATTTAAATCCTTTAGGGTAAATGCAGATTCTATTCGGAAGCCCAAACTGCCCCGTTTGATTCTCTGGCATGCTATTTAATGCACCCAAAGGACAGCCCGCTTCTTCTTGAGTGATCCGATCAATCCTCAGCGCTTTTTGTGCATCAGCATCGGAAAGCTGATGATGCATTTCTGGATAAACGCATGTGCCTAGATATCCAGTCGCTCTCATCCAGTGCTCTCTGCTATCATTGCAATATCCCAAAGGATCAGAATAGAGTGATCGGTTAAAGCTCAGATAAAAGTGGATCACATAACGCTGCTGAACATCATCCCGTACAATTTGATAAAAGCGGTAAATGGCTTGTGTTCTATACCAATACTCAGCCGCTAGACTTTTTTGGAAATTTGATAAAAATCGCTCTAACTGTCGCAAATCGATAATTTCATTTCCCCCCTCATTTAGACTTAGTTCCAGTTTTAAATCCGCTGCATCGGGATAGATCTGGCTTGTATTACGGTAGGATTCTCTCAGCTTTTCAATCCGCTTCTCGTAGCGCTCATTCAGCTTATGCATTTCTTCAGTTAAGCTGGTGCTTTCAAACAGCACTCTCAGCCGCTTTACGATCTTATCGATATAAAAACCAGCGCTTCTTTGCGCCGTGACCTCAAAGAACCGAATCTGCTCTTCCTGTAATACACTGCAGTAAGCCTGAAAGAACTTGTCTGCCCAAAAGGAAAAAGACAAATGCTCATGAATGCCAACGGCCATCATTCTGCGCCATGCTGAAAAATAACCCGACAGTTTCCGCTTGAACTCCTGATCTATATTTTTTTGATGAGCATCGTAATCAGTACCTTCTGGAATTGGAGCAAAGCGAATCGTTTGGTAATGCTCTAAAACGTCTTGTTCTAATCGGGGTGCTGTAACAAACTCTAACTCTGAATGGCTCATGTGTTGTCCTACGAATTAATTAACTTCATAGAACTGGCATCTTCATAATTTTTTAAACCAAATCTCCTCTTCCAGCTTTGCTAAAGCGGTCTGCGCATCCCATTCTTTGATTCTTCTATTTTCTTCTGTATCAGGTATTGGGCGACCATGATGCCGATAATCCCCCTTATAAAACGTTTTAAGCCCTCGCGGTTTAACCAATAACGTCTGCTCGTATTTATCAGGGTCACTGAGATACGCAACTGCACCCAAAGCATTATCGCCTTGTTCGGGTATTGTTCGACGAATCTCTCCAATGCCTAAACGACCCTGCTTCTCGTAGTTGTCTTTATTCGCTGTCGTGTTGATGTTCCATCCAACACCTTTGCTTAAAGTAATCTCATTCCACTTCTCAATTACCCCTTCAGCAATTTTATAATCGCTCTGGTGCTCAGACCGATTAATCACTAATGCCAAGTGAGCATGAAAGCCTTTGGTTATACCCTGCTCCAGTGCGATCGCATAGGTCAAAAGTGCATCAAAATATCCATTCTTATCAGTGATCAAATCACGCAGTTTTCCGATATGCTGATAGAAGTCATTTACAGTAATTTCACTCATGCTGTCCTTGCTATAGCTCAAATCCACTCTGATCACTAGAACCGAATAATACCCCTTGATTGCGCCTTCGAACTCCTCAAGTAATGCCACTCGATTCAATTCTTTCCGTCTCGCAAAGCTTTTGATCTCATCACGTATCAGCCCTCGATGCGCATGCAGGATTCGTCTTAATGCCTTAATTTCCCCTATTGAAAGCCCTGTCAGATATTCAGCAAAGCTGAGCATGCCACGCTGACTATTGACGTATTCAGTGACTGCAATAAAGGCCCGAATTGATGCTGCATACTCAAGCCCTTCTTGTTTAAACGCTTCAAATGCGCAATACAAGCGTTCTAAGTTAAAAATGAATGCTTCGTCTGAAATATCAAAATTAAGACATACATCTACAAAGCGATGAATGGTATACATCACCCCTGCTTGATGATCCAGATCTAATGGAAACACGTTGAACTTCCTTAACTATGATTCACGTCATAGTTAAGCAATCGACTTATTTTTTTAAATGGAGTCCTTATCTCAAGTAAGGAAAAGTCATCCATATATCGAATAGTGATCTCATTCTGCATAGACCATTGATCAATAACGTCATACATATGGGGTATCTATTCAGATCTGTATGACATGTCTCGTGGTTCTTGTTATCTGTATGAGTAATTGTATTGATATATCTAGTATTTATAGTTCTATACTCTATAGTCATTAATCTATTATTAGTATTAATCTCTATATTAA